>JAAZAB010000394.1 GCA_012514555.1 Lentisphaerota bacterium | reverse complement strand
GAGAGGCCACATATTCCAGGACCGCCTTGAACGATTCGTAATTGTCCGGCTCATAGAGATAGCCGTCCCTGCGATCCCGCACGACCTCTGCCATTCCCGGCAGAGCGGTTGCGATGGTGGGCTTTCCGACGCTCAGGTTGTGATAAAGAAGGCTTGGAATGATTCCCTCGTTATCGGGAGTGTTGGTGCGCAGGGCCAGCAGGATGTCGGCGGCGTTGAGGTTCAGGTTGACGTCGCCTTGCGTCGGCAGCCACCCGGTCATTTTCACGGCATCCTTCAAGCCGAGCCTTGCCACGCGCCGGCGGCACCATCGCTCGCCCCCGGCCCCGCCGATTATGAGAAGGCGCCACTCGGAATGAACCGTGGCCAGCCGCTTCCACCACTCGAGCAGTTGCGAATAGCCTTTCCCGGGGCGAATGGTTCCGTGAATGGCAACAACAACGGCATTCGGCGGAAAATTGAATCCGCGCCTGACTTCGCCGGCCTCGCAAGGATGGAAGATGCCGGGCGGGCAGGTTGTGTTCACGACGCGAACTCTATCGGCGGCCGCGCCGTGCCGGATCATGACGTTCTTTTCGGCCAGGGTGTTGGCGATGATCATGAAATTCAGCTTTTTCCACTTCGACACCTCGTGGCGTTCCAGCAGCCGGGCCAGCTTCCGGCCCAGCGCATTCCAGCCCAGGAGGATCGCGTACCAGTGGTCGCTGACCCCGGCCAACAGGACCGGCTTTCCAAGCCGCGCCGCCTGGATGGGAATGCGCGGCAGCGGCTCCTTGCACATGATGACGTCCGGGTTCAGGCGCCGCAGTTCCCGGAGCACGCGCGGGAAAAGACAGTAGTAGAACGCGGTCTTGAGCAGCTTGTCGCGGCCGCTGGCCGGGTCGATCGCCATGGGCAGTTCCAGGAGCGCCATGCCCCGGCGCAGCTCCGGGTCCGGCGCTCGCGGCCATGCCATGCTGACGTAGAGCAGGTCGTACTTTTCCAGGATCGCCCTGTTGAGCGCGGCCATTCCGCAGAATTGCTGGTTCTCGTATTCCGGCGGATACCGGTGCATGTACACGATGAGCGGGCGCGGCCCCGATATGTTTTCCGATTGTAGCAGCCGCATTGTTTTCACGGTGTCTCAGGCGTTGCCATACTGGTTGCGGCGCACCACCTGGTAGCCCTTGATGAGCTCCGCAATGCCCGCGGAAAGGGACACCGCGGGCAGGTACCCGGTCTTTTCGATCCGCTCGTTGCTGACGATGTAATTTCGCTGGTCCGGGTCCCTGCCAAAAGGCGCCTCGAGGATCGTGAAATCCGGCGCCTGCTTCGCGATCTCGCGGCACAGTTCGAGCTTGGACAGGTTCGCGTCGCTCAGGCCCACGTTGTACGGCTGGTTCTTCATCGTCTCGAAATTCACGATGCCGTGGATGAATGCGCGCGCGACGTCCCGGACGTGAATGTAATTACGCTTGAAATGCGCCTCGAAAAGCACGACGAACCGGTCGGTGACCGCGCGGTAGGTGAAGTCGTTGACCAGCAGGTCAAGCCGCATGCGGGGGCTGACCCCGAAGGCCGTCGCAAGGCGCAGGGATATCGCGCGGCCCGACGCCAGGACGCAGTCCTCCAGCTCCACCTTGAGCTTGCCGTAGAGGGAAACGGGCCGCATCGGCGAAGATTCCGTGCAGAGCAGCCCCTCCTCTCCGACGCCATAGCCGCTGTTCGTCGTGGGCATGACGATCATCTGGCCCGGGCCGCTCAATTCCACCAGCTTCCTGACCGCGTCCAGGTTCACCGCCCGCGCCTCGTCCGGCTTGCGCTCGCATAGGGGCGCGCCCACCAGGCAGGCGAGGGGAATGATTATGTCGGCTTTCGCCGCCAGCTTGCGCATCAGCGCGGCGTCGCGCGCATCCCCGCGCACGATTGACAGCCTCTCGTCATGGCAGCAGTCCAGGAGCGAGGACTGCCCGTAGATGAAGGAGTCCACGGCCGTGACCGTGAAATCCCGGGCCAGCAGCTCGGGAACCAGGACTGACCCGATATAGCCGGCCGCGCCGGTTACAAGAACTGTGCGGGCATTGCGCTTCATTATTTTCGTGACCTTTGAGATGGGTTGTGGTCTATTGACGGTTTTCAGTCCGCTCCGCGGCAGAATAACGCGTTGTACGGGCATCTATAGCACAAGCCTGGCGTGAGGTCAAAACAAACGGGAATCCGCCGCAGGGAAGCCCTTGATTTGTCGTTGCTGTTCAGGAGACAGGATTCATCAGGAGGATGCGCATGATCCGGGAAATCACGATGCGTGAGCTGGACGCCGAAAAATTCATTGGCGAACAGGTTGCGGCGATAGCAGGGGCAGTCGGGGACGGCGCGGCGATCAACGCCCTGTCGGGGGGCGTGGACTCGTCCGCGGTAACCATGCTGGGCCATCGCGCGCTGGGCGCCCGGCTCAGGACCGTCTTCATTGACAACGGGCTCATGCGCGAGGGCGAGCCGGAGCAGGTTGCGGGCCTGTTCGCGAAGCTGGGCGTCAAGGTGGAAATCGTTGATGCGCGCGCGGAATTTTTCGCCGCGCTGAAGGGAATCTCCGATCCGGAGGCCAAGCGCGAAGCCATAACGCAGACGTTCTACCGCCACGTGTTCGGCCGGATAGTCAGGGAAAGCGGGGCCAGGCATCTTCTCCAGGGCACGATCCTGACCGACGTTGACGAAACGGTCGCGGGCATCAAGCGCCAGCACAACGTGTTCGAGCAGCTTGGCATAGACCCGCAGGAAGCGTTCGGCTACCGCATCATCGAACCCCTGATCCAGCTCCGGAAAGACTGCGTCAGAAAGGTCGGCAGGGCGCTCGGCCTGCCCGCCGGCCTTTTCGACCGGATTCCCTTTCCGGGCCCGGCTCTTTCGGCGCGCGTCATCGGGGAGGCGACCCCGGAGCGCATCGAGACGGTCAGGAAGGCGACCCAAATCGTGGAGCGGCTGCTCGAGGGGACCGGGGCGTTTCAGTACATGGCGATTCTTCACGAAGACCGCGTGACCGGCATGCGCGACGGCAGGCGCGAATTCGGCCAGCAGATCGAGGTGCGCTGCTGGGATAGCCTCGACGCACGGACCGCGGCGCCCACAAGGCTGCCGTTTGAAAAGCTGGCGGAACTCGCCGGCGAGCTGACCCGCGCCGTGCCGGGCGTGGTCAGTGTCACCTACAACATCGCGACCAAGCCGCCGTCCACCATCGAGGCCGTGTGAAAGCCCGCCGGCCGGGGTTGTAAGAGGGGATAGGGGAGAATGAGGGGAGAGGAGAGAGGGTAGAGGGGAGAGGGGGGAGGGGGGAGAAGTTTTGGGTTTTTGGTTTTGGGTTTTGAGTTGGGAGAGGGGGAAATCGGGATCGGGGTTTGGGAGGGCTGTTCGAGGACGAGGACGAAGGACGAGGACGAGAATGAGGGGAGAGGCTTGAGTCCCTTGCGTCCTTGGAGTCCATAAAAACAAGGGCACAGGGGACAGGCACTTACAACGAATGTCGAGGACGAGGACGAGAATGAGGGGCTTGCGTCCCTGGAGTTCCTATGGCGCCTGCCCTCCCGGATTCCCTGAACCCTGTCTCCTATAAATAGTTACAAACATTGTTGATTTGAAAGGACCCCATGAATCCGCTTGACGTCACCATTATCGGTGGCGGAATGATTACGAACGATGTGCTCCTGCCCTCGATCTACCACCTTCAACGAACCGGCGCCGCGGGACAAATCCGGATTTGCGCCCTGAACACGCCGCCTCTCAAGGCGCTGCGGGACAACCCGGATTTCAAGCAGGCCTTTCCGAACCAGTCATTCACGGCGCACCCGGACCTGTCGGGGCCTGAAGACAGGAACCACCCTGACCTGTACAAGAAGGTTCTTGCGGAAATGCCGCCGCGGCAGGTGGCGGTTGTCGCCATGCCGGTCCAGATGCACCACGAGGTTGTGATGGAGGCGCTCAGGCGCGACCAGCACGTTCTCTGCGTGAAGCCGCTGGTGCAGAAGTTCGAGCATGCCGAGGAGATACGGGAAGAGGCCTTTGCCCGGGGCCTTTTCGTGGGCGTCGAGTATCACAAGCGCTTCGACAGGCGCTCGCTCATCGCGAAGCGCCACTATGAGCTGGGGCACTTCGGCGAGTTCGCCATTGGCGAGGCGCGCCTGTTCGAGCCTTATTACTACCGCAACTCGAATTTCCAGAACTGGTTCGAAGCCGGCAAGACCGACCCCTTCGTGTACATCGGCTGCCACTACGTTGACCTGGTGTATTTCATCACGGGCCTCAAGCCGGTGGAAGTTTCGGTTTCCGGCGTCAGGAAGCGGTTCCCCAACGGAAAAGAGGCCTACATGTGGGCGAACGGGCGAGTGCGCTTCGAGAACGGCGCGCTGCTTTCCGTCACAAACGGCCTGGGCTATCCGGACGAGGGCGCCGGCAGCAACGACCAGGGCATGCAGCTGTTCTTCGAGGGCGAGGGCAGGACAGGCATGCTCCTCCACGACGACCAGTACCGCGGGGTCGCCCACGGCTACATTGCCGGCGTCGGCAGCTCGGGCTCGTTCTACAACTACATCAACCCCGACTTCTTCCGCATGGCGCCGTGGGAGGGCGCGGGCTTCAAGCCCAGCGGCTACGGCTATGACTCCGTCGCGGCAATCCTGGGCTCGGCGAACCGGATCGAAAGGGAAACCGCAGGCATGTCCGCGGGCGCGGCACTGGCCAGGCGCAGGGAAATGCTGCTCGAGATTGATCGGAAGGGCCTGCTTGCCACCCCGGCAAACAGCCACATAAACGAGCTTGTCGTGGAGGCCGCGCGCCTTTCGATCTTAAGCGACGGGGAGGCGGTCAGGATCGAGTACGGCGCCAAACCCCGCATATGCAAGCGCAACGCATAGTATTTTCGAGAGGAGAAATGCCATGGCCGAATACAGCTTGAAGCCGGTTGAAGTGCCGCTGATCAAGACCAGGTACCGCGCGATTCGAACCAGG
>JAAZAB010000041.1 GCA_012514555.1 Lentisphaerota bacterium | reverse complement strand
TTCCAGGCATTGCGCCCGCCCCCATCAATGGAAGGAAAATACCCGAACATGGGCGAAACCTCAAGATTCTTTTCCAGCATTTATATTTGACACATCAAGCTGCCCGCCATAGATTGGCGCGAAAAGCCGAAAAGTCTTGCCATGATCACCCGTTTTTCAACAGCGCTGGAGCCGGACCTGCTGGCCGCCTTCGACCGGTTCATCAAAAGGCACGGCTACCGGAACCGCTCGGAAGCCGTTCGAGACCTGATCAGGAAAAACCTGGTGGACGAGGAGTGGCGCAGCGCGCGGGGCAGCGTGGTCGGCGTGATTTCCCTGGTCTATGCGCACAGGCAGCACAGCCTGCAGGATCGCCTGACCGATCTCCAGCACACGGCTCACGACCTTATAATCAGCACGACCCACATCCACCTGGACCGCGCGAACTGCCTGGAGGTCATAATGGTCCGCGGTCCCGCCGTCCGGGTTAAGGCCCTGGCCGACAGCCTCATTACCCTGCGGGGCGTAAGGCACGGCGGGCTGACAATAGCCGCCGGCAGGGCTTCGAAATAATGCTCCCCTCTCCCCTATATCCTATTCCCTCTCTCCTTGGACGTTGAATATTCCTTGTTGGATATTGGATATTCTCTTTATTCTTCGGCGGCCGGGACGGCCCCTCTCCCCTATATCCTATCCCCTATCCCCTCTCCCTTGGATATTCGATTACTCTTTCCAGGATTATCCGGCTGTTTCCCGCTCCGGGAGAGCCATCAAAGCCGTCATGGCATTGTCCGCTACAACGCGCCCCAGCGAGCTCCGGAAACAATGCTGCTGAATTTCGCCGGACGGCTCAGGCCTGTTCCTCATTATCCGGGAAATGAGCTGTGGGCCGATTGTTTCGCCGAGCCCGGCATAGCGTCCTGAAAACACGATGTGGCTGAGCCCGCCCATGGCGGCAATGCCGGCGCCGCAGGCAAGGAGCAGGCGGTAGTTCATCACCTTCCGGCCCAGCGCCCCTTCATAATGTTCGGAAGCAAGCAGTTCCCCCAGGGTCGTCCGTTCGCCCGCCAGGCCGAGCAACCCGCTTTCGCGGGTCAACATCGCATTGATGCGTTCAGGGCCCCATTTCATCTTCTGGCTCAAGGCAATGATGATGCCCGGGTCCAATTCCCCGCATGTTGTCTGGCCCGGCAACCCTTCCAGCGGCGTCGCCCCGCTTGTTATCATGACCGGGCGGTCGCGAATGACTGCGGCAACCTCGGGCTGGGGATCGAGGCAGACGGACAGAATCCTGGGCGTCCCGGCGGCGCGCCTGCTTTTCTGGAGGCGGCGTGCGTGCGCGCAGGCCGCCTCGTGGAACAGGCCGTGATACCCGAACCGGCGAAGGGCACCGGCGTCCGTCAATTCGGCATTAAGCGCATAGCCGGCTTCCCGCGCGGGCAGTCCCGCGAAGAAAGCCGTCTCGAAAGCCAGGATCGCCGGCTGGGCGGCATACCCGTCATTGAGGGCCGCGAGCAGCTCGATTATCGCCGGCAAGTGCAGGGGAGACAGCGGCACCAGCGTTTCAAGGGAACGCACTGTTTCCACGGTCAGCAGCGCCGGACGCGCGAACAGTTCGCCGCCAAACGGAATCCGGACAGCCCACGCCCATGCGCCCGGCTCCTTCGGAATCCCCTTCAGGCATTGCTCCGCCACCTTTTCAAGGGCCGCACGACACATCGCGGCGCCGCGATAATCGTCAATGCGCCCGCTTCGCGACGGAAGGCTTTCGCTGCCGGAATACAAAGCAAAGTCCAGCTGCCGGGCGCCCGGATTCAACACCAGAACATTCATTACATTCCTCCGGTTAATCTTTCGACGGGCTGCCGGATCGCTGAAAAAGCGCGCCGTATGACATGCGGGCTATGGCCAGCTCTTCATTGGTTTGTATGACCAGTATCCGCACATCGCTGGAATCGGACGCCACGTCCGCCGGCATGCCTTTCACTTCAGCATTCCGCTTCTCATCGATTTTCACGCCGAAGAAATCCATGTCAACGCAGGCGCTCCAGCGAACCAGGGGCACGGTTTCGCCGATGGTGTCGGTGAAGATGATCGCGTCGGTCCGGCCGACGGCAGCCAGGTAGGCGCCGAGGTATTTTCGGATTCGCCAGAGATATATCTGGGCGGTCCGGTTCAGCCGCTCCGACTGCTTCTTCGTCTTCGAAACCGCGGAAAAAACGTCGCGTATGTCGCCCGACATGCCCGACAGCCCGAGAACGCCGCTGGATTTGTTCAGCATCGCTTCCACGACCTCCGCGCTGCCATCCGCCTCTATCATAAGTCTCAGCGTGACGGCCGGATCGAGATCGCCGCAGCGCGTGCTCATGACCAGGCCCTGCACAGGACAATAGCCCATGGTGTTGTCCGCCGACTCCCCGTTCACAACGGCGCAAAGGCTGGCTCCGCCG
>JAAZAB010000393.1 GCA_012514555.1 Lentisphaerota bacterium | reverse complement strand
GCTGGGTAAAACCGTCCCTGTTTTCGCGCCCGGGGTGGATAATTTTTTCAGGGCCGGCGGCCTGCACGGCATCTGGACCGGCGACCTCAACGCGCGCCTGGAGCAGGCATTGAAAATGGATGAGCGCGGCGACTGCCGCGCCGCGCTTGGCGCGCAGCGCGGCGGCAGGATGCTTGCGCTTGAGGTTGCGCGGAGAATCCGGGGCCCGTGAGCCCGCGCGGCTTCCGGCATTGAACATGACAAGGGAGGAAACATGAAACAGGCATTTGTGACGGCGTTTGCCGCGCTTTTGGGCGCGGCGTTCCTGGGCCTGGCTGCCGGAGCGCAGCCGGGCGGGCAGGATAGTCCTGCGGCCCGGGACCTGCTCGTCAAGAGCGAAGTCGAAACCGCGGTCAGCATGCTTCGGGCGATCCACGCAAAGCATCAGGCGGGGGCCATGACCCGTGAGAAGGCGATGGAGCTTGGGGCCGATCTCCTGAGGGAGCTCAGGTACGGGGCCGACGGATACTTCTGGGCGGACACGACTGAAGGCGTTAACGTGGTTCTCTATGGCAGAAAAGACGTTGAGGGCCGGAACCGGCTTGAAGCAAAGGACCAGAAGGGCAACTATTACGTGAAGGAATTCCTTGCAAAAGGGAAATCCGGCGGGTATGTCGAATACTGGTTCACGAAAAAGGGAGAATCCGCCGAGCAACCCAAGCGCTCCTACGTGCTCCTGTTCGAGCCATTCGGATGGGTTGTCGGCAGCGGATACTACCGCTGACAAACACAAGGCTGGCCGGGATGGCTTCCGCCACGCGGCAGGCCTTGCCCGGCCAATCATGGGAGATAACATGAAGAAGATAATGCTGAACCGCGGCGAATATGCCGACAGGGTCTACGGGTGCTGGATCGGCAAGAACATCGGCGGAACCCTCGGCGGCCCGTTCGAAGGCAGGCGCGAGATCCTGGACGTGTCCGGCTACACGACGCCCGCCGGGGAGCCGCTCCCGAACGACGACCTGGACCTGCAGCTCGTATGGCTCAAGGCGGTCATTGAACGCGGGGTTCAGAACATCACCGCGCAGCTTCTCGGCGAATACTGGATAGACTACATTCCGCCGCCCTGGGGCGAATACGGCGTTGCCAAGATGAACCTCCGCTCGGGGCTGCTGCCGCCCGTGTCCGGCACGTATGCGAACGACATCCTGAAGAATTCTAACGGGGCCTGGATCCGGTCGGAGATATGGGCGTGCCTGTTTCCCGGCGCGCCCGACGCGGCGATCCGCCTGGCCTACGAGGACGCCTCGGTGGACCACGGCGTTTCCGAGGGCATGTACGCCGAGCTCTTCACGGCGGCCGTTGAAAGCGCCGCGTTCGTAATCGGCGGCGTCCGCGAGCTCATACGGGTCGGGCTGTCCAAGATTCCGGCCGAATCTCTCGTCGCGCGCGCGGTGCGGATTGCCGAAGAGTCGTACGACGGCGGGCTTTCCTGGCAGGAGGCGCGCGCGCGAGTGGTGAACGACAGCGTGCCGGCGATCGGCTGGTTCCAGGCGCCGGCGAACGTCGGCTTCGTCATCATCGGCTGGCTCTACGGCGAAGGCGATTTCGGGAAATCCCTGCTCATCGCGACCAACTGCGGCGACGACACCGATTGCACGGCGGCGACGCTCGGCGCGATCCTCGGGATCATGCGCGGCGCGAAGCGGCTTCCGGCCGAGTGGACCGCGCCGCTCGGCGACCGGATCGCGACCATCGCGATCGACCGCGGCAAGGCCAAAGCCTTCTGGCCGACCACGCTTGCCGCGCTCACGGAAATGACCGTCCGGCAGGCCGCGCCCGCCCTCGTCGCGTTCAACGTTCCCGTGGAGCTGCACGAAGGGAAGACGGACCTCTCCGCGCTCTCCGGGATGGACCTGTGCTCCGCCAGCGCCGCCGCGGAAATCTGCGCGCGCCCGCCGTACGCGGTGCGCATCGACGCGGTTCATTCGATCGTCACGCTCGACTACCAGCGCGCGCCGGAGCTGAAGACGGGTGAGCCTTTCACGGTGCGCCTTTACATCAGGAGCGTCGCGATGGACTACTGCCGGTACGAGATAATATGGCACCTGCCGCCGGGCATCCGCGTGGCGGAAGGCGCGGAGACGTGCATTTCGCTGCTCCGGCACGACATCGAGAAGAACCTTATGAACCGCGGCGCCGGGAAAGTCCGCGAGCCTCTGACTTTTACGCTCATTCCTGAATCTCTCGAGGGCGGCACGATCCGGGGCATTCTCGAAGTGCGGGCCGCGGGCAGGCCGAACGTGGGGTTCATTCCGCTCGTGTTCTTCCATGGCGCAAACTGAACGGCATCATGGCGTGTGTTCCCAAGCCCGGCGTAAGCGTTGAAACGGGCGCCGAGCCCGGCGCGGCGCCGCGCTGCCTGGCGCTGTTTGGCAGGCATGACCTGCTTCTGCTGGATCCGGGGGTCCGGGATTTCGAAGCCGCGGGAGACGGGGACCGGGCGGCGATCGCGGAATGGGCCGCCGCGGGCCGTCCGGTCATCGTTCGGCGGCCGGGCCTGGCCCGCGGCGGCGAAAGCGTGCATTGCGGGATACCCCTTCCGCCCGGACGCGGCAAGAGGCGCCTGGGCTTCACGGTTCCTCTTGGCTCGATCAAGCGCCGGTTCGGCCTGCCCGGCCTGGGTGAATGCATGCCACACCTGGCTGGCTCGCCGCGCGCCTGCGCGGAGGAATTGCTGGAGTCATGCCGGGGGCAAGGGCTGGATCCCGAAGTGTTCGGGAGCCTTGCTTGGGAGCGCCTGACCGGGCTAAGCTACCTGCGCGCGACTTCCGACATTGACCTGCGGTTCCGGGCGAAAGATAATCCCGGCCTGGAAAAGATCGCGGCAGTCCTGCGGAACTTCCGGCCGCCCTGCCTTTCGCTTTTTGACGCCGAAGTTGAGCTGTGGAACGGGCGTTCGTTTTCCTGGCGCGAGTTCTCGGACGATTCCGGGGAAATCATGTTCAAGACGATCCACGAGGTATTCCTTGGAAAAAAGGCCGTGCTCCGGGCATGGAGCTCAGGCGATCGCCCGCCAATGCCGGACATGATCGCAGACGAGGCGGAGTCCGCCCTTTGCGAGGAGCTGGAAACCTATCCGAAGCCGGGGCTGGTCAGCTTCGTGGATGACGGCAGCCACGAGGACATGAATGCCGGGCATTTCATGGCCGGCATTGCAGCGTTGCGCGGCTATTTCATGAGCGTTGCCCGGGCTGGAATGCGCGGCGCCGCGCTGGCCGAACTCAGGCAACTCGGGCTGGCCGCGGAGCGCGAGATGTACGCCGCCACTGGCGGGGTCAATACCCACCGCGGCGCAATTTTCACGCTGGGCCTGCTCGCCGCCGCGGCCGGCCGTATATCAGGCGCGGCGATTGCGCCGGCCCGGGCCGGCGGGGCCGTCGGGGAATCGGCGATGATTCCGGGGCGGCTTGGAAGCTGTGTCAGGGCAGCCTGGGGCGAGGAAATCATGAGCCGGATTGCCGATGCCGGGAGCCACGGAGCGGAGGCTGCCCGGCGCTACGGCTGCGGCGGCGCGCGGGCGGAGGCGGCGGACGGCTTTCCTTCGGTTTACCGGTGCGGTCTGCCGGCCTACAGGGCGGCGCTGGAAAAGCACGGCCGCGCCGCCGCCAGGGTGCACTGCTTTTTCGCCCTTCTGGAAAAGGTTTGGGACACGACCCTGCTGTATCGCTCAGGAATTGAGGGGCTGGAATATGCGCGCAATGCAGCGCGTGAATTCAACTGCCGCGGGGGCGTTGACGCGCCGGGCTGGGAGGGCCGCGCGGTTCAGACGCATCGTGAATTTGTTAAGCGCAATCTCACTTGCGGCGGGGTTGCCGACCTGCTGGCCGCGACCATCTTCATACAGCGCCTGGAGGAATCATGCCGGGCTTTTGCCTGATTTGTTCCGGGCAGGGCGCCCAGGATGCCGCAATGGTTGAGCGGCTCCTGGCATATCCTGGCGCCGGGCCGCTGCTGGCCCGGATCCGTTCATCCGGCGTCCTGCCGGGCGGGGCATTGGCCTGGCTGGACCGCCCGGGCGATGCCGGGGATTTGATTTTCCGCAACGACATTGCCCAGCCGATGGTCTGCCTCTATCAGATGCTGGCCTGGGAGGCGGTAAAAACGCTGCTGCCGGCCCCCGGCATCTTCATGGGATACAGCCTTGGGGAGCTTTCGGCCTGCGGCTGCGCGGGCGTATTCAAGCCGGCCGAAGCGGTCCGCCTTGCGGCCGCAAGGGGCCGGCTGATGACCGGGGCGGCGGTCATTCCGCAGACGATGGCCGCGGTTATCGGCCTTGACGGGGAACAGCTTGGGGGCATCTGCGCCCGGTTCAACGCGCAGGTCGCCATCATCAATGCGGCCGACCATCATGTTGTCGGCCTGCCGCTTGAAGCGCTGCCCGCATTCATCGCGGAATGCTCGAAGTCCGGCGCGGCCAGGGTGGTCCGTCTTCCCGTGGCTGTTGCGGCGCACACCTTCCACATGCGGGAGGCGGCGCGGGCATTCGAAAAGGCGCTGCTGGCCGCGGAGTTCAATCCGGGCGGCAGCGTCATTGCCGGGGTCAGCGGCGAAAAGGTGTTTTCGCGGGAGCGCATGATATCGGCGCTGGCCGGCCAGGTTGACTGCGCCATTGACTGGCGCGCCTGCATGGAAAGCGCAATTTCATACGGCTGCCGGGTGTTCCTGGAGCTGGGCCCCGGCAACAGCCTGGCGCGCATGGCGCTGTCGGAGTTCCAGGGGATCGAGGCGCGCGCGAT
>JAAZAB010000392.1 GCA_012514555.1 Lentisphaerota bacterium | reverse complement strand
GCCCTGGGCCACATGGCGGATGCCCTGTGGCGCCCGGAAGTGTACCGCAAGAGCAGCGAGAACCGCGAAAACTCCCTGAAGCGCGCAACCGATCAGCTATGCGGGGAAGGCGTTTACGACGTGCTCCGGCCGGGCACTCGCGCCCTGAATTACGCGGACCGCTACCTCTGGGGCAACGGCACGACCCTGAATCAGAACTTATTCGAGGAAAATCCCGAGGAGATCATGGAAATTGTCGCCACGGCGGAAAACGCCATGAAAAAGGCGGTCGCGCTCAGTCCCGTGGTCGTGCGGTATTCCGCCCACTACATCCATCCCGTGAACATCTTGAAGACAGTGGCCGCGCAGTACGACAATCCGCAGTCTTATTACGGCCTTCCCGAGTACAAGCCCGGGCTTGGTGAAAACGTGAAGGCCGCCACAAAGGAGGCCGGGTTCAACGAGGCCAAAGACATATTCGGCAACGCCTTCGATTTCCACATCGGCAAGCCGGTGGTTGTCGGCAGCCGCGCCTGCTCGCAGTATTACCCAAAGAGCCCATCGCGCAAAGGCGCCTGGAAATTCAATGTTCCGGAATATCCGGAGGACTACGAGCTTTCGATCTGCGGGCGGCTGGGGCAGGCCGGGGACGCGAGGCCTGAAATACGCATCACCATCAACAAGACGAAGCTTTACGAGGGGCCGGCGAAATTCACGCCCGATTCCTGGACGTTCATGAAGTTCAACCTGGGGTGGGACGATATAGCTGAAAAAGACAACCTGCTCACCATCGAGAATATCACGCCGCGCGAGAAAGGGGCGACGCCGCTGACCTACTACATCAATTATGCGGTGGTCAAGCCCCCGGCGGAAAAGAAAGGCGGGCCGGGCAAGGAAGAAAACATCCTGCTCGACGGGTTCTGAGAAGTGGTTTGGAGGGGGTGGCGATGAAGGAGCTGTTATTTCTGCTCTTTTCGATTTCGCTGCTTTGCGTTTCCTGTGCTGTTGTGGACAAGCCGGCTCGGACTTCGGAACCCGCCCAAGGCAGGGCCGGGGCCTTGCCGGAAATCGGATTTTCCGACCTTGGCATTGCCGCGCCGATGTCCTGTTCCCGGGGCCAGGTCGTGGCGAAGGATGGGAAAGGGCGCGGTGTGGTACTGGTCTGGCTCTCAGATTGCCGCGGCGCGTACGCCATCCTCTCGATCGATCCTGACACTGGAAAGAGCGCGCAGCGGCCGGTGCCGTTCCCGACTGACGGGGATGCCCCGTTCTGCTCGATGCTCTCGGAAGGCAACAAGTATTACGCCCATTTCGGCAGCCATTTCTGCGAATACGATCCCGCGGCGCAGGACTTTACGTTCTGGACCAACACGGCGCCGGCCACGTCCTTCAGCATAATCGAGGACGGGCGCGGCATAGTATGGTCGGCCACATATCCGCAGAGCGGGCTGGTGTCGTTCGATCCCGAGACGCGCTCCTTCAAGGATTATGGCCAGCTTTACAAGCAGAACTGGGCCCAGTATCCGAGCGGGCTGTCAATTGATGACGCGGGCTGGGTCTACTGGGGCGTGGGGAGCGCCATGTGCCAGGTCATGGCGTTTGATCCGAAGACCGGCATTGTGAAAGCCCTGGTTCCCGAAGACAAGCGCCACCCGGGCGGCGCCAATGTCTTTCGCGCCGAGAACGGCTGGGTCTATGCCTCTGCCGGCAGGAAGGACGGCTGGATCGAGTGCCGCGCCGGCGCGGCGCGCAAGATCGAGGGTGCTCCGCCGGAGCGCAAGGACTCCGGAGCCAACAAACACACGTTATTTCCGGACGGCCGCAGGCTTGGCGGCGTGGACCTCGTTGATTCTGTGCTCTTGTTGGATGGGCCCACAACCGGCGAGGTCAGGCGGGTGAGCTTCAAATACACGAGCGAGGGCGCCCCGATCATGGGAGTGGCCGCGGCCCCGGACGGGACAATCTGCGGCGGCACCACGTTCCCGGCCCGATTTTTCAGCTACGATCCTAAAACCGGCCGGATGATCAACCGGCCCACGCTTGGGCAATGGAACGCCATGGCCGGGCAAGGCAAGGTGTTTTACGCCGGCGCCTACACCGGCGGCTTCATGCTGGAGTGGAATACAGCGCGGCCCTGGGTGGATCCTAAGCGCGGCGACACGAACTCAAACCCCCTGTTCCTGGGCGAGAACCGGGAAGTCATGAATCGCCCGCACAAGCTGCTGCCGCTCCCGGATGGAAAAACTATCGTCATGGGCGGCACGGCCGGGTACGGCGCGAACGGCGGGGGCCTTGTGTTCTGGGACAACCAGGCGCGGACAAAAACCCGGATCAAGCACACGGAAGTCATTCCGGAGCATTCCACGCTGAGCATGGTGGCGCTGCCGGGCGGCAAGATTCTTGGCGGCTCGACCGTACGGCCCGGCACTGGCGGCGAGAAAAAGGCCTCCATCGCGGAGCTCTACATCATGGATGTCGCCACGAAGCGATTTGAATGGCGCAAGGCCGTTCTGCCTGACGCGCACGAGTACACGGACATGTGCCCGGGCCCCAACGGCCTGGTTTTTGGCCTTGCCGACGGGCCCGACACCGACGCCACGGACCGCCTGAGGGACGAGGATGGAAGGCGCTTTTTCGTTTTCGACCCGGCCCGCAAGGCAATCATTCATGTTGAAAATACCGAGCCGGAATTCGGGCCGATCTCCTATCAGCAGGGGTACCGCAAACTATTGGCCGGCCCGGACGGAAGGGTGTTCATCCTTTTCAGCAAATGCATAGCCGAGGTGGACCCGGGGAG
>JAAZAB010000391.1 GCA_012514555.1 Lentisphaerota bacterium | reverse complement strand
GAGGTGGTTCACGAATTCCTGGGTTTCCGGGCGCGCCTCGCTCCGGCCGAGCGCTGCCGCGACGGCATCTGCTCCCGCGATTCGGGCCCATGGGATATCACCGGCCTGGGCCAGAGCTGCTCCTGCGGCATCCGGATTGCCCTCGTGTATCCGGGCGGCAACGAACAGCAGATGCAGACCCAGGGAGCGCATTTCCGGGGAAACGGCCTCACAGGCAGCGGTCACACCGGCCCAATCGCCCTTGTTTGCAAGAGCGAAGGCCCGGATGGCTTCGCTGGCGGCCGTCAGCTCGGCAGTTTCGTAGGCCTTGCCCTCGAGCGTCCGCAGGGCGTCGTCGGCCAGGCCCTTCACCAATTCAACGCGCGCGGCGGCAATTCGCACCGGCCCATTCTCCGGTTTGGCATTCAGGGCGCTCTTCAGGACACTTTGTGCCAGATTGACCTCGCCGGTGACCCGATAGATGCGCGCCAAATCTATGACCGATTCGGCGTCGTTGGGATAGAGCTGATAGGTGAGTTCGGCAATGGCCCGGGCGCGGTCCAGTTCATCCGCTTCAACGAGAATCCGCAGCAGGACCCGCCGGGCGCTCCGGTTGCCGGGGTAAAGGGAAAGGAGCTTTTCGAGCACCTGGCCGGCGAATTCCGGCAAGCGGGCGGAGCGATACATCGCGGCCAGATTGTGGAGGGCGACAACATTCTCGGGCGCCCTGGCGTAACATTCGGACAGTTCTTGCAGGGCGCGGCCCCGTGCGCCGACGAGCATGAGCGCGAATCCGTACGCGTTGTCCCGAAGGATGGCCCGCGCGGGGTCGGTTTCGGTCCAGGTGTCAAACACTTCGATGGCCGCTTCGGGCTTCTTCTCGGCGAGCGCTGAAAGGAAGGCGCGTAAAGGCGCGTCGGCCGGGAGGTTCTCGGCAAGCTGCTGAGCGCGCGTCAAATCGTTCGAGAAAAGGGCGGCCGCGACGAGGGTCTCCCGCAAAGCCGGTTCGTCGCTGCTTTCCAGGAGTTCGCCGCTTTGCTCGAGCAGCGCGTCGAAGCGTGCCTGCTGCCATAGTACCTGCCACGAGAGACTATCCGGTGTGGCCGGTACGGACGGCGCCTCTGCTTCGCCCGGACTCGCCGGAGCTGTTTCGGTGGCGGTGGCGGTTTCGGGCGTGCCGCCACGCCGGGCCAGGGCAAGCTGCTCGCGCGCGATCTCGAAGTCCGGGAGAGCCTGCACGGCGGTCTGCAGGTACATTACGGCTTTTTCGTAATCCCCACGGGCAAGGAGGCACGCGCCCACGACATAGTTGGCCCAACCCGATTCCGGAAGTTCTCGCAGAATCGTCCGCGCGATGTCCTCCGCCTCGGAGTATTCCTTTTTGTCGACAAGACTGCGCGCGAGCGCAAGCTGAAGGCCCAGGTCGTTCGGGTTTTGCCGCACCATTTCGCGAAACTGGGCGACGATCTCGTCGATCTTGCCTTGCCGCTGGTACACCTCCACGAGTCTCATCCGGGCGCTGAGGGAATCCGGGTCGAGGTTTGCGAGGACATCTTCGAG
>JAAZAB010000390.1 GCA_012514555.1 Lentisphaerota bacterium | reverse complement strand
CCTGTGCCTGTGGCTGAAAATAATGGCGCAGACCTCTGACGGCACGTTCGTCAACTGGCACGCGCCGACGTACGCGCGCGACTACGCGGACCCGGACGAAGACGTCGAAGTCGGACAACTGGAAGACACTCCGGACGACCTCGTCAAGGGCGTGCGCGTGAGCCTTCCGGACACCGTTCGCTCAATCACCAACCCGGTCGGCGCAGGCAAGGCGGCGTACAGCGGAACAGGCATGAATGAAGCCGACATCGTCCTGCAGCGTTCGCTCGACATCGGCCCGGACGCCGCCGGCGTCTTCTCCTTCGACTTCTGGTGCGACATCGAGGAGGACTGGGACTACGGCTATTTCATGGTCAACGGCACGAACATTCCCGACGCAACGCTATTCCTGACCAACGGCAACCCGAACGGCAACAACCTGGGCTGGGGCCTGACCGGCAAAAAGAACGGAACCATGGCGTTCGATCTTTCCGCATACAAAGGGCAGACCGTTACGCTCGCGTTCCGCTATGTCACGGACGCGTACGTGACAGGGGCCGGCTGGTTTCTGAACAACCTGGTCCTCGACGGCGTCACGAACGAGACGTTCGAGACGGCCGAGGCGCCTTCCACCTTCCCGGACGGCTGGACCAACTCGAGCCCGGGCTGGGGCATTGCCCCGCAGGCGATCGCATACCCGAATTATTACCTCGTGGAATGGCGGGCTGACAGCAAGTACGACCGAATGCTCCGGACGGCCCACGTGTATTCGCAGATAGACGACAACGGCGGCCGGATCGAGATGACGCCCTGCAACATTCCGGGCGCGCTAGTGTACTACCGCGACTCGCGATACGCGACCTCTTACGAGCTGTACGGGGACAAGTGGAGCGACGCCCCGAGCTACGGCCCCAAGCACCAGCTCCTCGTGGCGGACATGAACTACCGCGCGCCGTACCTTGCCGCAGCGGGCGAGTTTGCCACAACCCGGCTGCCGGACCGCGCAGGATCCTTCGACGCGGCGCTCACGCTCCAGCCCTCGGAGACCTTCAACCTCCCCGGCCTGGCGGGCATCACGAACGGCGGGAACTGGATTTTCCTGCCCCGGCCTGCCATCACGAATTTCAACGACGCCAAGGGCTACTATGCCGGCTGGTACCTCACGGACCCGATGGACGGATTCATCTATTGGAACAACATTGCCGGAAGCTGCGTGATCCCTGCCGGAAACAGCTACTCGCAAAGGATAACGCATTTCGACGGCAGCACGCACCCGGCCTGGTACGGCATACCTTTTCGCGGAAGCCTGCTCGGCAGCGGCAATCCCGGCGCCGCCAACGCGCAGCACGGCGTGGACATAACGCTGCTGTCCAAAAGTCCTTCCGGGGACCGCGCCACGCTCCGGTTCAGGGGCGGGGTTCCGGCCGCGGCAGAGCGCAGGCTGACCGTAACCGTAACGGGCGGAACAGCCGGAACAATACGCTCCTCCGACGGCCTCATATCCGCCGGCCCGGGCACGAACGAGGCCAGCGCCTCGTATCCGGGCGGCTCGAACGTGACGCTGATCGCCGAGGCCGGCATGGGCTCCGCGTTTGTCGGATGGTCGGCCGCGGACTTCCACGGAACGGGCACGCAGGTCACGTTCGAGATTTTCGCGGACACGCCCGTGCAGGCCGTGTTCGCCGAGCCGCCCGCGGCTGTTGACGACAGATACCGCGTGGCGTTCAACAGGGCCCGTGAAGTCGCGGACGCGCACAACGGCGTGCTGGCGAACGATGTGACCGCGGCCCCGTGGCTCTTTGCCGAGCTGGCCGGCGGCCCGGAGCACGGCACGCTCTCACTCAACGCCGACGGCTCTTTCGCCTATTCGCCCGAGCCCGGGTTCATCGGCGCGGACACTTTCACGTAC
The DNA here is from genome assembly GCA_012514555.1 of Lentisphaerota bacterium. GTDB lineage: Bacteria > Verrucomicrobiota > Kiritimatiellia > JAAZAB01 > JAAZAB01 > JAAZAB01. Next base: position 10,376 of record JAAZAB010000390.1, on the reverse strand, counting down.
CGTGCCGTGGACGCGTACAAGCTCGAATCCGCGGCGCCCGCCACGGTGACGCTCCTGGTCGGGCCGCAGGCCAACGATTACGACGGCGACGGCGCATCGGACCTGGCCGTGTTCGATCCCGGAACCGGACGCTGGTACATCCGCACGCTTGCCGGCGCAGTGCCGGCGTGGCATGAGCCGTGGGGCTGGCCGGGCGCGACGCCCGTGCCGGGCGACTACAACGGCGACGGCCGGGCCGACCTGGCTATCTATGACACGGACGCCGGGCTCTGGTATATCCGCTCGCTGGGCGGCAAGGCGATCGCATGGGGCGTCAGATGGGGCGGGCCCGGCATTGTGCCCGCGGCCGGCGACTACAACGGCGACGGCGCTTTCGACCTGGGCTTGTACTGGCCCGAGCGCGGGGCGTGGTACGCGGTCTCGCTCGCGGAGCCGGCCTGGCATGCATGGGACGAGCGCGGCGCCTGGCCTTCCCTGGCGCGCGCGGCCGGGGACTTCAACGCGGACGGCGCCAGCGACCTCTGCGAGTACGACACGCAGCGCGGCAAGTGGTACGCACGGTCCATTCGCGAGGCGGGCATCTCGGAATGGATCACCTGGGAGTTCTCCTGGGGCGGCCCCGCGCTGGCGCCCGTGGCCGGCGACTTCGACGGCGACGGCGCATCGGACACGGCAGTTGTGGACCTGGAGCATGGCCTCTGGTACATCGTCACACTCGACATGCGGGTCCTGGCCTGGGCGCACCCGTGGGGCGCCGCGGGCATGATCCCGGTTGCCGGCGATTTCAACGGCGACGGCCTGTCGGACCTGGCCATGTACGCCGAGCCGGGCGGCAAGTGGTACATCGAATCAATGGCCGACGGGGCAATACTGGCCTGGGGCGAGCCTTGGGGCTTCCCGGGCGCCATTCCCATGAACGCGGTCCGGTGATTGGCGGCATTCCAAGCGCCGCGCCTGAAAGCCGCGCTTGACATTGAAAGGGAAATGCGCAAGAATCTTTCCTGAAAACAGAAACAGCCGGAAGACGGCTGTATACCTGCGGCGAGGAGGGTTGTCTCTGAAGCCAAGGGGCGAACAGGAATTTTGAATTCCCATGGCCGGCCCCGCCGCGGAACGTGTTTGCGGCGGGGCCGGTTTTTTTGTTCACCACGCAAAATCCGGGTTCAAGGAGACTGCCATGTCGGATGAGGACAAGCGGCTGGGATTCGTCAGCATAATCGTGGAAAACCGCCGCCGCGTTTCGGCTGAGTTGAACGCTATCCTGTCGGAATTCGGCGAGCTGATCGTCGCGCGCATGGGACTTCCTTATGAAAAGCGGCACTGCAGCGTGATAACGCTCATAGTGGATGCCACCACGGACGAGCTTGGGGCGTTCACCGGGAAACTGGGCATGCTGAAGGGCCTGTCAGTAAAATCAGCCCTGGGCAAAAGCAGGCAATCAGGATAACCGCAGAGCATGAACACAACGCCAAAATCCCTGCGGCTCCAGATCGGCATTTTCGGCCGGACCAACGTGGGCAAGTCCAGCTTTCTCAACCTCGTGGCCGGGCAGGACGTGGCGATCGTCTCGCCCGTGCCGGGAACAACCACTGACGTGGTGGAAAAGGCGATGGAGCTGCTGCCGGTAGGGCCGGTGGTTTTTCTCGACACCGCGGGCCTGGACGACGCGACGGAGCTGTCGGCCCCGCGCCTGCGCAAGACAGCCGCCGTGTTCGACAGGGCCGACGTCTTCGTGCTGCTCGCCGAAGCCGGGGTCTGGGGCGCGTTCGAGGAGCGCGTGGCCGCTGAAGCCGGGCGCCGCAAGGCCCCGCTCATCCTGGTGGTCAACAAGACTGACCTTGCAACTCCTGCGGACGCATTTCTGGAGCGCCTGCGGGCGGTCAGCCCGCGCGTGATCGATTGTTCGTGCGCAAAGCCGGGCGGACGGGAGCGCGTGGTGCTGGCATTCAAGGCGGCACTGCTCGAGACCTGCCCCGAATCCTTCCTGGCGCCGCCCCCGCTCGTGGGCGACCTGCTGCCGGCCGGCGGCTGCATTGTGCTGGTGGTGCCGATAGATTTGCAGGCGCCCAAGGGCCGGCTGATCCTGCCGCAGGTCCAGGTGATTCGCGACGCGCTGGACAATGACGCGCTCTGCATGGTCGTTAAGGAGAGCGGGCTGGATCGGGCGCTTGCGTCGCTCCGAAGCCCGCCCGACCTGGTGGTGTGCGATTCGCAGGTTGTCCGCAAGATGGTTGCCGAAACGCCGCCGGCCGTGCAATGCACGACGTTCTCGATCCTGTTCGCACGGCTCAAGGGCGACCTGGTCTCGGCCGTTCGCGGAGTCTGCGCGCTCGACCGGCTCAAGGCCGGCGACCGCATCCTGGTGGCTGAAGCCTGCTCGCATCACGCGCTCGAGGACGATATCGGCCGCGTCAAGATTCCGCGCTGGATCCGGCAATATGCCGGCCGGGAATACGCAGTGGATGTTTTTGCGGGCCGCGACTACCCGGAGAACCTGGCCGATTACCGGCTGGTGGTCCACTGCGGCGCCTGCATGCTCACGCGCCGGGAAATGCTGGCCCGCATCCAGAAGGCCGAGCGCGCGGGCGTGGCGGTGACCAATTACGGCGTGTGCATCAGCTTTGTGCAGGGCGTGCTGGAGCGGGTCCTGTCGCCTTTCCCGGCCGCGCTGGAGGCATTCCGCCGAGAGCGGAACGCGGCGGCCGGCGGCCAGGCCGCGGGAGCATGGCTGCCGGCGCAGGTCGCGCCCGCCTGAGAAGACAATGTCATCGAGGATTATTTGGAACAAGGAGAATACACATGAGCACGCAGGCACAGGCAAACCCCGTGGACGTGAAGGATTACGCGCGCCGCAAGATACGGCCCGAGGAGGTCGAAAAATACCTTGTCAACGGCCGCGACTTCATTGATCCGGCCCTGATCGAGCGCCAGCTCGCGGACGCCGCGAACCCGGACCCCGGGCGCATCCGCGACATTCTCGCCAAGGCGCTTGAAATCAACTCGCTTGCGCCCCCGGAAGCGGCCGCGCTCCTGAACGTGAACGATCCGAAAGCGCTCGACGAGATGCGCGACGTTGCCGGCCGCATAAAGAGAAAGGTCTATGACAACAGGATAGTCACCTTTGCCCCGCTGTACGTGAGCAACCTGTGCGTCAACAAGTGCGTCTATTGCGGATTCCGCGCGGACAATCCGGCCATCAACCGGCGCCGCCTGGAGCAGCCTGAAATCAAGGCGGAGACCGAGGTCCTGGCCGGCCGCATCGGGCACAAGCGCCTGATCGCCGTGTTCGGCGAACACCCGTCCACGGACACGGACTACATTGCCGAGACGCTGCGCACCATCTACGCGGTCAGCGTCCCGGTCCGCAAGGCGCGCGGCCAGATTCGGCGGGTGAACGTGAACGCGGCGCCGCTGAGCATTGCGGACTTGAAGACGCTGCACGAGGTGGGAATCGGAACGTTCCAGGTCTTCCAGGAAACCTATCACCCGGAAACCTACCGCAGGCTGCACCCGGCCGGCACACTCAAGGCGGACTTCCGCTGGCGCCTGTACTGCATGCACCGCTCCATGGAGGCCGGCGTGGACGATGTCGGCATAGGCGCGCTCTTCGGCCTTTACGACTGGCGCTTCGAGGTCATGGGCCTGCTCGCGCACGCGCGCGACCTTGAGCGGCAGTTCGGCATCGGCCCGCACACGGTCTCGTTCCCGCGCATCGAGCCGGCGGCCAATACTCCCTTTGTGGACCGCCCGCGCCACAAGGTTTCGGACGCCGACTTCGAAAAGCTCCTGCTCGTTATTCGCATCGCAATTCCTTACACCGGCATGATCCTCACGGCGCGCGAGAACGCGGAAACCCGGACGCGCCTGATCCCGCACGGGGTCACCCAGATCGACGCCTCGTCCCGCATCGGCATAGGCGCGTATTCCGACCGCGCCACTGAACAGAAGGAAAAGCGCCAGCAGTTCATCCTGGGCGACACGCGCACGCTCGACGAGGTAATCCGCGGGCTCGCCCGGTCCGGGCTCATCACCTCCTTCTGCACGGCCGGCTACCGCTGCGGCCGCACGGGCAAGTGCATCATGGACCTGCTCAGGTCCGGGCAGGAGGGCAAGTTCTGCAAGCTCAACGCCATTCTCACTTTCAGGGAATGGCTCGATGACTTCGCAAGCGAGGAGACCCGGCAGGCCGGCGAAGCCGTCATTGCATCCGAGATCGAGGAGGTCCGGCGGCAGATGCCGAAAGTCTTCGAGCAGTTCATCGCCGGCTACGAGAAGGTCAAGAACGGAACACGGGATCTTTATTTCTGACGCGCGCCTCCGGGATTTCCGAGCGTTTTCCGCATGTTGTCCACAGTGCTTGTAAGTTCTCCGCTGGCGAGGCAGGATCGGGGCCGGGATCGGAATCGGCATTCCGCCCTCCCTACCCCTGCCACGATGCCATTGTTGATGGGTGCAGGAAACAGGCAGATCGCAAAATGAAAAGAACACCCGCGTCTGCCCGGCTCGACCGTGAAGAGCTTGCCGCCATGCTGGCTCTTCGCGACCCGGCCGGGCGCGAAGAGCTCCGGCGCCGCGCCGAGTCGGTACTCCTTGAGGAGTGCGGGCCGCGCGTGGCATTCCGCGGGCTCGTCGAGTTCTCAAACATCTGCCGCTGCAACTGCCGCTACTGCGGCATCCGCCGCGGCAACCGCGCCGTCAGGCGCTTCCGGCTCGACCCCGGGGAAATCCTGGAATGCGCCCGGTTCTGCGCCGAGGCCGGGTACGGCTCGATTGTTCTTCAGTCCGGCGAGCGCAACGACGCGGAGTTCCTCGGCTTCGTGGAGCGGGCGGTGCGCGCGATCAAGCGCGAGACCGTGTCCGGCGCGCTGCCCTCGGGCCTGGGCGTCACTCTCTGCGTCGGCGAGCAGGCGCCGGACGCCTATCGCCGGCTCTTCGACGCAGGCGCGCACCGGTACCTGCTGCGGATCGAGACCACGGCGCCGGCGCTCTTTGCGCGGCTCCACCCGAAAGAGCAGACACTCGCAAGCAGGATGAAGTGCCTCGAATCGCTCAAAGCCATCGGGTTTCAGACCGGCACCGGCGTAATGATAGGGCTGCCCGGCCAGACCCACGGGCAGCTCGCGGACGACCTGCTTTTCTTCCGGGACATGGACGTCGACATGCTCGGCATGGGCCCGTACATTGCGAACGAGCAAACCCCGATGCGCCGGCATGCGGCAGGGACGCGCGCCCGGCACGCGGAAATACTGGAGCTCTCGCTCAACATGATCGCGGCCGCGCGGCTGCTGCTGCGCGACGTGAACATCGCCTCCACCACTGCGCTGCAGGCCATGGACCCGGTCGGCCGCGAGCTCGGGCTCCAGTTCGGCGCAAACGTCATCATGCCGCAGGTGACTCCGGTCAGGGTCCGCCGCGAATACCAGCTATACGAGGGCAAGCCCTGCATGGACGAGGATCCGCAGCGCTGCATGGAATGCCTGCGGCGCCGAATCAATGCCATCGGCCGGGAGGTATGCCCGGACGACTGGGGCGATGCCCCGCACGCCCGGCGCCGCCGCGCCGGAATGCCGGAAAAGCAAAGGTAATCTCCGGAAAGCGCTGTCAGTGCGCCCGGGACCGCGGCAGGAACGGCGGCGGGCGGCCTCGCTGCCCGGGCTTATGGTTAGCCCGGCGCAGCCCGGCCCCGGGCCGGCCGCCTTCACGACATCCGGCGGCCGGGACGGCCGCGCTCCCAGGGTGCCGCGAAATCGCGCCACGCCGTGGCGCGCTACAGAAGAGGCAAGCGCGTTCCCACTGGAGGGCGGACGGCCCCGGCCGCCGAAAATGAAAGCATGTCTCGCGCGGAGGCGCGGAGGACGCAGAGGGATAGCTTGCCTGTCCCCCGGCCTCGACATAATACTTGGACGTTGGATGTTCCTTGTTGGATATTGGATATTCAATTCCTCTTTCCGGGGTGAGCCTTATCGGGCGGCCGGGACGGCCGCGCTCCCAGGGGGCTGCGAAATCGCGCCACGCCGTGGCGCGCTACAGAAGAGGCAAGCTCGTTCCCACTGGAGGGCGGACGGCCCCGGCCGCCGCTTATTACCAATTTCGATCCCGAGCGCGATTTCGATGCCCCATCCCCCAACTCAAAACTCAAAATCCAAACCCAAAAACTCCTGAGCTTCCTTGTTGGATATTGAATATTCGATGGCTTCCAGGTTCAACTTTGGCCTCGACTGGCGGATGGGGCTTGTCGTACACTCCGCGATGGCCCGACGACAAACGCGCGCCATTCTAAAGGGAAATCGAACGGAAACAAAAGGCGTCGAAAGGAGTGCCGGATGAAGATCGAGTTGCGCAAGGATTATGCCTGGAGCCTGATCGTACCCACGAGCATGGGAGTGCGGATCACGCCAGTCAACGGCCAGCCCGTGCACTGCTCCGAAACGTTCATGATGCAGGTGACCAGCGCCGAGACAAACGTCGCCAGCGTGGCGTCGTACCTGGGCATGCCGGTGAAGGTGCTGACGACCTTTGTCAAGGGCAGCCCGATCGCAAGGTTCATAAAGGACGACCTGGCAAGCCGGCACATGAGTTACGATGGCGCGGAGATCGAGCAGGGCGGCCCCTGGGGATACCGGCACCAGTTCAACATCGCCGACAGCGGCTGCGGCTCCCGCGGCCCGCGCGTGCACAATGACAGGGCCGGGGAGGTGGGGCGGACCCTGAACGTGAAGGATTTTGACCTGGACCGTATTTTCGGCAGGGAAGGCGCGCAGATCGTGCACATGTCCGGGCTCATCGGGGCGCTCTCGCCCGACACCGGCGCGTTCTGCCTCGAGCTTGCCAGGGCCGCAAAGAAGCACGGGGCCCGCATTTCATTCGACCTGAATTACCGCGCTACGTTCTGGAAGAACCGCGAAAAGGAGCTCCGCGGCATTTTCACGGAAATCGCGGGATTGGCCGACATCCTTGTCGGGAACGAGGAAGACTTCCAGCTTTGCCTCGGGATAGAGGGGCCGGATGCGGGCGGCAAGGGGCTTGCCGCAAAAACAGAAGGCTTCAAGGGCATGATCGAGCGCGTCAGAAAGGCATTCCCGAAAACCTCGGCTTACGCCACCACCCTGCGCGAGGTCGTCAGCGCCAACACACACCTGTGGGGCGCCATCATGGCCGCGGGCGGCAAGTGGCATGTCGTGGAGCCGCGCCAGATCGCCGTGCTGGACAGGATCGGCGGCGGCGACGGATTCGTGGGCGGCATGCTCTACGCGATCCTTAAAGGGTGGGAGCCTGAGAAATGGATACAGTTCGGATGGGCATGCGGCGCGCTGGCAACAACCATGCTGACCGATTACGCGCAGCCCTCCGATGAAGAACAGGTCTGGAGCGTGTGGGAAGGAAACGCGAGGGTGAAAAGGTGAGCCCCGGCATATCCCCCGCGCCGCGCCAGGAACGGCGGCCGGGGGAGAGTCAAACCAGCCCTCCGCGCCTCCGCCGTCGCGTTGGGCATCGATATTGAAATCGCTATCGGAATCGGGATCGAAAGAAGAAGGAAGCGACGGGTTGCGACGACAACATAGCGATACCGATCCCGATAGCGATTTAGAAGGGTGCAATCCCCAGCCATCGGCGGTCTGCGAGATTCTGAATTCTGTTTCGAAGGACGAGGACAAGAAAGGGCTTCTGTAGCCGCGTCGCTGTGCGACGCGCTTTTTCGGATTATGCGGGTACGGAGCCCCGCGTTCCCGCTGGGGGACCAACCTGAATCGTTCCGCCTCTTCTGTAGCGCGCCACGGCGTGGCGCGATTGGCCGCGCATACGCCGGCCGCCCTCCATTGGGAACAAAGAATAGGTGGCTGTGAAGGGCGAGCCTCCTCGCAAGGAGTCCCGCATAAGGGCTTGCCCTGGGCTACAGCGCCGATGGGTTCATTTGCCATGTCGCGAGCGAGAGAAACAAGGCAAATGTGACCCAGACCAGGTACGGCGCGAGCAACATGCCGGCCAGGGCGCGGGCTTTCCAGAAAGAAACAAGGGTGAGCAGAACCAGTACCCAGAGGGCGCAGATTCCCGCAAACGCCGCAGACCCGCTGCGCCAGGCAAAGAACAGCCATGTCCAGAGCGCGTTCAGGACAAGCTGGCCCGCGTACAGGCAGAGGGCGGCATTGACTTTTCTTCGACCTCGCTCGCGCCAGACAAGAAAGGCAGCCAGGCCCATCATGAAATACAGGACGCTCCATACCGGTCCGAAAAGCCATGCCGGCGGCGCCCACTCAGGGCGAAGAAGCCCCTCATAAAACGCTTTCGCGTTTACCGAGGCATACGCGCCCACAGCGGCCGCGGCAAATGTGAGCCCCAGCCAAAAAGCCAGGCCGAATACGGCACCGGGAATATCGCTTCGCTCCTGTTTGGCAAACATCCTCATCCTATATGGAGCAGTTCAACCCGGATTTTGCGTTTGAAAAATGAACAATACTTATAATGGGTAAACCACCAGGTTTTTACAACTGCATTGCGTTTGAATTGCCATGAACGAAAAAGTGCGGGTGAGCTGTTGTAAAAGATGTTCATTTTTCAAACGCAAAATCCGGGATCAACTGCTACGCAGTTGTCTTCGCTCGCTACAAGAGGTTTATGTGAAACTTGCCTCTTGGGAGTTCCCTGTTGGATATTGGATACTCGATTGCCCTTTCCAGGTTGAAACCTGCCTGTCCCAAAAGCCCCTCTTCACGCAGTCAGAAAATAATTTGGAAATCAGGAAAGCAGGAAGGAAATGGCCCCTGCCTCCTCTCTTTTCCTGATGTTCCTGATTTCCTTATTCACCCACATGGAGCAGTTTCGATTTCGATAGCTATTTTCCTCTCTCCTATCCCCTCGTCCTTGAATATTCGATTGCTCTGTCCAGGTTAAGCCTTGTCTTTTCCGTGCGAAGCGCCGTGCAATCCCGGGCTGGCGCAAGGCGCGGAAAAGCCTTTGGCCCGACTGAAGGCCGGCCTCATGAGAACAGTTCGTCCAGCCAGTCGCAGACCACGGCGGCGGACAGGGTTTGGTTGCCCACCTGGCAATGGCTGTCCGCGCCTTCCATGGCCGTAAAAACGCGCAGGGCCACCGGGCCGGCTGCTCCCGCGGCAAAGGCTTTGGCCTGGCGCATGGGCTCGGCGCCTTCCCCTTCGCCGACCATTGCCAGGCAGGGGCAGGCAATATCGCGCAGCGAGGAGCCCAAGCGGAATTCGCGAAGTTTCCGGAACGTGTCGCGAAAAGTGGGCTGCCCGAACCGGCGGCAGAGCATGGCAACCTGGCGCTTCTGCTGCGGCTGCATGGCCTGGTCGGGAATCATCGGAATATCCTCCACTCCGACGTTCTGTTCGTCCGGCAGCTCGGCCGGGTCGAACGGCATGAACCCGCGCATATAGGCGTGCAAATCTACGATCGGCGAATTGGCGACCAGGGCCTTGATACGCCGGTCGTGGGCCGCCGCGCGCGCGCTGAAATAGCCGCCAAAGCTGATGCCGAGGAAACCCAGGCGCGCGGGATCCACATTTGGGCGGCTCAACAGTGAATCAAGGGCGGCCGCCACCGGGACTTCATAGTCGGGCCGGAAAATCATGTCCGGATGGAAACGAAGCAGGCCGACCTGGCCCGGCCCGTCGAACAAGAACAAGTTGTATCCCCGCTCGAGGGCGGCCCGGCCGATTTCAAGGTAAGACTCCTCGGCCGTGCCGTCAAACCCGCTTATGACCATCAGGGTCTTGCCCGGCCCGGACTGCGTGCCGGCGGGCGTCATGAAATAGGCTGGAATAAACCGGCCCTCGAAAGGGATACGCAAGTCCTCGAACCCGTGGGGCATTTTCGCCATGGCCGCGGCAAAACAGTCCCGGCTTTTCATGCCCAGCCCGCGCTGGCGCGGCGTTCCAGGCTCGGCATAGTACTCGGCTGCGCGAAAGCTGTTGCAGGCAGCCAGGTACAGCTCGCGCGCGCTGATATCGTGCCCGCGCGAAGCCCGCGCCTCTGCATCCGCGGCCTGGCGCTCCGCAAGCGCGGCAAACTCCCCCACCCATCCGTCCGGGTCGCCGTCCTTAATCCGGCCGGCCAGGGCCAGGCACTCGCCGATCGAGGCGCCGCCGGCAGCGCAACTTCCAAGCTGGCGCAGGAGCTGGAAATCCATTTCCGGGCTGTCAAAACCACGCACCCTTGTACTGCTGCGCTCGGTTGTCATGGTGTTCCCCCATTCAAAGGATGCGCCTCGCCCGGGAGGAGCAAAGCGCGATTGTTTCAGGTTATGATTATCCCGGATTTTGCGTTTGAAAAATGAACAATACTTATAATGGGTAAACCATCAGGTTTTTACAACTGCATTGCGTTTGAATTGCCATGAACGAAAAAGTGCGGGTGAGCTG
>JAAZAB010000040.1 GCA_012514555.1 Lentisphaerota bacterium | reverse complement strand
TCGGAGCGCGTGCAGCGCAGGCGCAGCGACCAGGTCGCCACGCGCAAATGTGCGCGGAGCCGGCTCTTCAACTCGTTGAGTTTATCCGGCTGGCGGCTGTGTGCCATGGCGTAGGCGATGGCCAGCGTCTCCATGTCGCCGGCGCCGGAAAACCACGGGCGGCCGTAGCGCTCCAGCCAGATCCGCGCGCCGATCGAGAGCGGCCAGAGCAGCACGTTGCCGCAGGGGACCGGCGGATCCAGCATCGTCAGCTCGTCGGCCGCCGTCGGCCGGATGACCTTGCCGGCCAGGTGGTTCAGCCAGAGGACGTCCTCCGGCAAAACCTCGATGCCGTCGCGTCGCAGTTCGGCGATGGCGTCGGCGGCCATAAGGTGCAGGACTGGTTTTTCGAGGAGCATGTTACGATTCCGGGTTGCGGATTTCGGATTGCGGAGTTCGGATTAAAAACCCACCCCGGCCTTCGGCCACCCCTCCAGGGAGGGGACCTGGCGCGGAGGCCGCACACCGTGCGGCGCTACAGGGGAGCGACTCGCTCGGAGATCGCGCCCCGCCGGGTCGGAAGGTTTTGTTCATGCTTCTCGCTCCACGCTCTACGCTCTACGCTCCACGTGCTTCTACGCTGCGGCCAGTTTCTTGATGCCGGTGACCTCGGTTTTGACGAAGCCGGTGTTCTCGTCCACGGTGGACGTCACGGTGATGTCCCAGCCTTCGGCGGCGGCGACGGACGGCACGCCCGCCCAGGTGGTCTTGGCCTCGATGCGGAAGTTATGGTTCTCGCCGACCAGGTGATCGCCGTCGGAGTCGTTCTGGTCCACGTGGTCGCACTGGATGTTCACCGAGGAGTCAATGGGCGAGGCGTTGTCGCCGGCTGTACCGCCGAGGAAATCGGTGCACCCGAATGCCTTGGCGACCGCGATGCCGTGCACGGCCGTCCGCAGCGCTGGGGATTCACCGTGCGAGTTTTCGGCGTGGTTGTGGCCGGAGAGCGCCATCTGGGCGTAGCCCTCGCCGCTGGTGGTGATGTTGATGCCTGTAAGGATCAGGCCGTTGACCAGGTCGCCGATGCTGGACGGGATGGTGTTGGTGTCGTTGTTGCACTCGTAGTTGCCGGAGACATCCTGCTTCTCGTCGTGCAGATTGCTGGCAACCTCGTCGCCCTTGTCGTCCATCGCGACGGCGCGGGTCTTGTTGGTGCTGTCGTTGGTGCCCTTGGATTCCCAGCCGGTGAGTTCGCCGAAGCCTTCGCTGGCGCCGTAGGTTATCGCTTTGTCGGCCATGGTCGGAGTCCTTTCGGTTCGGTTATCCGGCTTCCGCCGGAACGGTTATTTCCACGCGATCGCTCTCCAGGGGCGCGCGGCCGGCGGCCCGGAAGTGGAAGGTGAGCTGGTAGGCGGCCAGGGGCACGCCGTCGGGCGGGACATACGGCTCGGCGCCGTCGTAAAACAGGCGGCCGCGGTGGACCAGCGAGGTGTTGAACTTCCAGCAGAGCGCCCGGAACCGCACGTCCCGCACCAGGCGCAGGAGCGAGGGCCGGCCGGACTCGCCCTTCCAGGCCAGGATGGAGCGGTCAGCCCGCAGGCCCTCGCCGGATTGGACCACCATCTGCACGGTGGTGTTGATGACCAGGGCCGGATTCTCGCGGTCGGCGCTCTCGTCGCGGCCCAGGCTCAGGACCACCCGGAAGCCTTCGCTCCGAGCGCCGAGCAGGAGCAGCAGCGGTTCGATCGGGTCCCGCGCCACAAACACCTCGCCGCGCGGCGCCTGGGCGGCCGCCCAGGCGGCCAGGTCGGCGCGACAGGCATCGAGGATGGCGCCCTGGTCCGCCGCCGCGTTCTGGGGCACGGCAACCATGTCAGAGGCCCTCCTGCTGATCGGCCGAGAGGATTGTTTCGACCTCCTCGAAGGAGCCCGCCGGCGCGGCGGTCCGCTCCAGGAAATCCTCGCCGCGCCCGATGCGGTTGAGCCGCTCGCGCAGTGCGTCTGACTGCCGGGCCCAGGGGTTGGCATCGAGCGCCACGCCGGCGCGGTCGTAGAGCAGGCGGCACAGGAAGACCCGGGCGGCGTGCTTGAGCAGGGCGGGCTGGTCTTCGGTGATGGGTACGTCCACGGCGCCGGAGATCAGGCCGTTGACCTCGTCCTCGGCCAGCTCCGCGAGCGTGTCGAAGAGGCCGTCGTCCTCGGCGCCATCGGCGTCATCGTCCAGCGCCCGCAGCAGGTCCTTGGGTGGCACCAGGCCTTCGATCGCCGCGCGGGTAATGTAATCGGCCATTGCTGCCTCCTAGCAAAAGCGGCCGGCGGTCTTTCAACGCGCCGGCCGCCCGGGTCGGGGGAGGGATTTTGTCCTGTCAATTTACGCTGTTTTGATGTTGTAGCGGACAGCGGCGGCGCTGTTGGTCACCTGGACGTCCTCGGACCAGTCGAACTTGGCCACTTCGACGCGGCCGTCGTCGCGCAGGTAGCTGCCCGGGACCATCCACTGGCCCATCAGCCGGAACGTCTTCATGAACGAGGGGTCGCGCCGGGTGGGCTGCGCCTTGCGCGCGAAAATCAGCACCGTGGAATCGAGCAGGAAACTGATGCTCTCGGCCTTCCCTTCCGGCGCCGTGTCATAGACCATGTAGCTGGTGCGCACTTCCGGCGTGCCCAGGAACAACTGGCCGGCGTTGGCCTCGGTGGGGATGGCCAGGTTGGAGGCCTTGGTATTGCCCACCACGAACTTGGCGCGGACCGCCGCGGCGTTCTTGAAGATCTTCCAGGCCGTCGCCCCGAACAGGACCCCCACGCCCATCAGCGAGCCGTACTTGGCGGCCTTGATCGTGGCCAGGATGGCCGCGTCAATGTCATCCACCGGATCGGCCGAGGAGTTCCAGGTCTTGTCCGTGCCCGCCCCGATGGCATCCAGGGCGGCGTCAATGACGGTCTTCTCATGGGCCAGGCCGGCCACTTCGGCCACGGCCACCGCGCCCTCCTGCAGGATGTTTTCCAGGCCCTCGGTCTCGAGCTGCTCGAGGTTGTCCACGGGATAGTCCAGCGCGTGCGGCGCGCAGTTGAAGGTTTCGTCTTCCGCCTCGAAGCGCAGCTCCGTGGCGCGCCCGCCAATGGCCCGCTTGGTGACCGGCAGCCGGAACCGGTTTTTCTCGGTGTACTTCTTGAAGCGGCCGATGGACGTGGACACGTTCACCGTGGGCGCCAGGAAGTCGGCCACCGGCTGCGTGGCCTCCTGGGCCGCGCCCTGCGCGAACTCGCGGATAATGGGCGAAGCGGAAATGGTGGACAGTCTGGACGGCATGAGAGCTTCTCCTTCCTTAAAAACTCGGTCAGGGCGTGACGAACGTATCGGTTTCGAACGAAATGCTGTTCATCGGCGTGACCACGTTGCTCGTGATCCCGGACACGAAGTCGCCCGTTTCCGGCGTCAATGCCGACGTGGCCGTGATGGCTCCGGTTTCCAGCGCCGGTACACACCACGTCACCACATAAACAGACTCGCCGGCGGCATTGGAACAAGCGGCTCCGGTCGAGTCGTAAATGAGATTCGTGGTCAGCGTCAACGTGGCGTTGGTAACGACCGC
>JAAZAB010000389.1 GCA_012514555.1 Lentisphaerota bacterium | reverse complement strand
CATGCCCCGCCTGCCGGGCCAGCGCATGGCCGCTGCCATCCGAGCCCAATGCCGGATGGCTGCAGCCGCCGGCCGCGAGAATCACGGCCCTGGCGCGGATGCGCCGGCCGCGGGCTTCGAGCCCGCGAATCGCCCCGTCTTCAATCAGCAGGCTTGTCACGCGCTCGCCTGTCCGGACGCGCACATTCCGCTTGAGGCAATCCTTTTGCAGGGCATTTGCCACGTCTTCGGCGCGCCCCGAGGCTGCAAACACATGCACGCCATCCTCGCTCGCCGTTGGAACCCCAAGCCCGGCGAAATACCGGCAAATCCCCGGCGGATCGAGCTTTTCGAGCGCCGGCGCCATGAAGCGCCCGCGTTTCCCGAACGCGGCCATGATCTCTTCAGCGGCCGCGTGCCGCGTAAGGTTGCAGCGGCCTCCGCCGGTGGCGCACAGCTTGCGGCCCGGCCCGGGCAGGCGCTCGAACACCTCGACGCGCGCGCCGGCTTGCGCGGCCGCGGCCGCCGCCATCAGCCCGGCCGAGCCGCCGCCAACTACTGCAACTTCGCATGATTCCATGATGTCAGACTCTTGCGTGCTTGACTCGCGCCCGGATCGTCTTCATATTGACCTTTTCGGACGGAAAGAATGGATGAATGCTCAACGGGTGTTGAAGCTACAGGTTGAAGGCTCTTTGGGCAAGAACAGAGGAGACCAGATTCATCCGGCGCCTGCGGGACGGCGACTGGCTGCTGATCAACAGCCCGGACCCGGCAAGGCGCACCGGCATCGTTGCCAGCCTTTCCTCCGATGAAGGCTTGACCTGGCGCGGCCGGCTGATCCTCGACGGCCGCGACAATGTGAGCTATCCTGACGCGGCCCAGGCCTCCGACGGCTCCATCTATGCTGTTCACGACCGCGACCGAAGCGGGGCCGGAGAGATTCTTCTGTCCGTGTTCAAAAAGGATGATATTTTATGATTACCAAAAAAGAAAAGGCCATGAAACGGATGCCCGTGATCCTGGATACGGATATCGGGGACGATATTGACGACACCTGGGCATTGGCCCTGCTGCTCAAGTCGCCCGAGCTTGACGTCAAGCTGGTGTCAACGGCCACGGGCGATACGGCATACCGCGCAAAGATCGTGGCCAGGCTTCTCGAAACAGCGGGGCGAGCCTGCGTGCCGATCGGCGTGGGCGTTCCGGGCGCCGGCCTTGAGTCAGTGCCGCGGCAGGCGGAATGGGTCAAGGATTACCCGCTCGACCGTTACCCGGGCGCGGTCCACGCGGGCGGAGTCCGGGCGATTATCGAGACCATCATGGCCAGTCCGGAGCCGATTACGCTGATCTGCATCGGGCCGCTGTCCAACATCGCCGAGGCGCTTCGCCTCGAGCCGCGCATTGCCGGGCGGACGCGCTTTGCGGGCATGCAAGGCAGTGTCAACTGGAGCATATCGTCGAACCTTGCCCTTTCGCTGGTTCCGGGCGCATGCGCCGAGTGGAATGTTGTGAGCGATGTAGAGGCTGCCCGGGCTGTCTTTGCCGCGCCCTGGCTTGAAGCGTCGATCACGCCGCTGGATACCTGCGGCCGAGTAGTGCTCGACGGCGCGCGTTACCGGCGCCTGCTCGGCTCGAATGATCCGATGCTGCAGGCAGTACTGGAGAACTATCGCCTCTGGGCACAGACTCATGGCGGGAACTGCAATGCCGAATCGCATTCTTCAGTGCTCTTCGATTGTGTTGCCATTCACCTGGCGCATACAACCGCATGGCTGAAAATGCGGCGCATGGGCATGCGCGTGGACGCCGAAGGCTTCACCCGCGAGGATGACGCCGCGCGCCCGTTCAATGTCGCCCTTGAATGGGATGACTACGAGGCCTATGCGGATGATCT
>JAAZAB010000388.1 GCA_012514555.1 Lentisphaerota bacterium | reverse complement strand
TCTTGACGGTTTCCACGCCGGCCGTGCGCCGGATGAAATCGGCAATCACCTCGTTTGACGGGCCGCTGTCGAAAACCGCGAGGTTGACCACCACGTCCGAGAACGCGGCCGCGATTTTCTGAACGCGCTCGAGGTCCTCCACCGACAGGAGCTTGCCGTCTATGACCACGCGGTCGCCGACAGCGGAGACGCGCGCGTTCGGGATCCCGTCAAGGAGCTTGTCTATTTCAAGCGCAACGCCGCTTAGTCCCGGCGAGACTATCACATCCACGTCCCGCTTCCCGCCCTTGTCGTCCATGAACACCAGCGTGGTGCGGCCTTCCCTGACGCCGTTCAGCGTGAGCTCGGACTGTCCGGCGGCCTGCGCCGTCACGATGCCGGCGTCGCCGACGGCGGCGCCGGCGGCATTGGGAATCATGATCGTGGCCTGTTCCCCGGCCCGGATGCGAACGACTTCCGGCGCTGCCGGCAGGTCAGCCTGGGCCATCGCGGACAGGGCCAGGCACGCGCACAACCCGGCTGATACGGCGGAGGGCAAAACACGCGATGTCATGAAGATTCCTCGTTGAAAGGATTGGGGTCAATCAGGGTTACTTGAAATCCGCGGGGCGGACGAGATAATCGTGGACGGTGTCGAACGTCACCACGCTGGGCGCCGCATCCACCGCCGTATCGCCGGCCTTGCGGAGCACCACGCCGATCTGGCCCTGGGCCATGCAAAAGGTCAGAATCTGGGCCTGCATGGGCGTGAGCTCGAGGGTGATCGTGTTGTAGTCCTGCTCGCCGCCGGCGGCCTGGGCGGCGGTCTGCCCCCCGCGCCCGCGGCTGGAGCCTGTGGCCAGGATCAGAACGTTCTGAAGCAGGCGGACGGTGGCTTTCTGCTTCGAAGCGCCGGCTGCGCCGGAAGAGGCCATGTCGGCCTTCATGGCCTTCATGTCGGCCGGCTGGTTGCCGGACGTCATGTAGCCGGACTCGGTGTCGGCAAGAAGATCGGCGTCCAGGGTGCAGAGGATGTTGATCTTCATGCCGGCCTTGAGCATGCCGGAAAGGCCGTTGAGCACCGTGACCGGAATGGTCATGGCGTTCATCCCGTGCTGCAGGTCCCCGGCAAGCCCGGCGTCAAGGACTTCCGGCATGACGAGATCCGACCAGAGAATGGGCGCCCCTTTCTGGATGTTGTTCTTTATCACGGCGCCGAACGCCGTGGCCGCCTCGTTTTCGGAGATTGACCGGTCCTCGACATACTTGCTCGCGTATTCGCGCGCCGCGACAGCGGTTTCGTCGAGAACCGCGCCCTTTAACAGGTCCGTTTTTGCCACTATCACCCGCTTCAGGTCGAGCCCGACCTTGGCCTGCGTCTGAACCCTCTTCGTGTATGTGTACACCATGCCCACGGCAAGCACGCCCATCAAGACAGCCACTATCAAGGCCAGGTTCTTGCTCATACGTTGATCCCCTCCTCCTGTTATTGGTGCAAAAGCATTCCGCGCTGCCCGGGAACCGCGCAGCCGCGGCACGGGTCCGGCACAAGAGTCTTCAATGCCGACTCGCGCCCGCCTCCGGCCGCGAGCGCGAAATTCCGCCACGCGCCCACGTCAAGGTTCTCGTACTGCACAAAAGAGTAAAGCCAGCCCGTCAAGTCTTCCTTCGGCGCGGACAGGAGCACGAACTTCTTGTCCGCCATGGCCAGGAACCGGATCGTGTCAAGCCCGCGAATCTCGCGGACCATTGCCGCCATGTCCCCCGACTCCTGCCAGCCCTGTTCCAGGAGCCGTCTCACCGCGTACGGCACGACCAGCGCGGGCGCCTCCGCGCACTCCGCCTGTTCGAACAGGACGCGGCCTTCGCCAACCGGCTGGTTCAGGCGCAGCGTCACCTTTCCCGATGGATAGAGGGCGTTCTCGCCGCCGAAGCTGCCCATTCCGCCCTCCATGGCCCAGGGGAACATAACGTTCACCATTGCCATGCGGTCGCTCATGCCCGGCACATCCATGACCACGATGGAAGCGCTCACGTCCTCGTTCCTGAAGGCAAGCACGCCGCCGGGCGGGATTTTCAGCAGCGTTCCCAGCAAGTCGGCCTCGTCCGGGTCCGACTCCTTCCAGCCCTGCCCCGCCAGCGCTTCGCGGTAGAATGCCAGCACCCGCGCCGACGGCGCCCGGGTCCGGAAAATATAGCGTTTCAGGAAGTTCCCGTCGAACTGAAGCGCATTTTCAAACCTGTCGTATCCGCCCGGGAACTGGGGAAATTCCGCTCGCGCGGCAAGCTCCGGCGCGGCGAGCAGCGCGCCTGCGGCCCAGCGCGCGAGCGTGCGCGCAATGGCCTCGCGCGCGCCGCGCACGCTTTTCCGCGCGCCGGACCTTCCGAGCTGTTGAGAGTTCAGTCGCATTTCAATGCCGGAATATTCTTCAGACGCCCTATTATTTCGTTCATGATATCCTTGAGCACGGGCCCCAGAACCTCGCCGAACTTGCCGAACAGCCCGTCAAGTATTTTTCCCATGCCGATGTCGAGGATGATGTCAAGCCATGCTCCGGATGCAAGGAAGAACCAGCACACGGTCAAGAAATCGAGTGTCTTCCAGTTGTCGGTGTCCGGCGCCACGGCCGTGATGGAATAGTCCGTTATTGAGCTGAACAGGAACTCCAGCCCGGCTGACGGGCCCGGGGGCGCGATGTTGAGTTTTGAGCGGGTGTGCGTAAGGGTGACGCTCACGTTTTTCTTAAGGCTGTGCCCGGTGTAGCCGCAGGTGTATGCGAAGTTCATGTAATCGATCAGCGCGTTGTGATAGTCCAGGGACAGCTCCTTCTGGCTCTTTGAAACCGCCACGGGCGCGTTCGCCGGGAAGAAGCTCTTGACCCCGTCCTCGATGCCGCCGTAGCGGTCGTGGGTCCCAAGCCATGCGCCATAGCGGGCGGCCATGGCCATGCGCGAC
>JAAZAB010000387.1 GCA_012514555.1 Lentisphaerota bacterium | reverse complement strand
GAGAGGTATCGCTATCGAAATCGGGATCGGGGTCGGGATCGGGACGAGGACGAGGGGATAGATCGGACTCCTTGGACATTGGATATTCTGTCTTACACCTATTCAGTGCAGCATCAGCAGAGTTGATCCCGGATTTTGCGGGTTGATTTGCCATGGCATCAAGTTTCACATAAACCTCTTGCAGCGAGCGAAGACAACCGCGGCGATGAGCGCGAGGCGCGTCAAGGGAGCCCGCGCCGCTCGAAACAGCCCGTGCGCCAGCCTTCGCGCTCCCGAGTCCAAAGCTCACGGCAGCCCGCCGCGGAATAGGCGGCGCGGACGTCCGGGTATTGGCGCGAGAGTATTCCGGAAAGCACGAGCCGGCCGCGCGGCGCGCACGCCGATGTAACGCGCGCCGCCTGTTCAACAAGGATTGATGCCAGCACGTTGGCCAGCACAATTCCTGCCTTTTCAAAAGGCTCAAACGAGGCCAGGTCGGCAACCTGGAATTGAATGCAATCCGCCACCTTGTTCACGGCCGCGTTCTCGCGTGCAATGCGAACAGCATCCGGATCGCAGTCGAACGCGGAAACCGCCGGAAAGCCCAGCTTGGCGGCCGCAATCGCCAGAATGCCTGAGCCGCACCCCATGTCCAGCACGTGAGCGCGCGGATTCCAGCGCTGCAATCGGTCAAGAAAGACCAGGCACGCCTGGGTTGTGGCATGCTGTCCTGTTCCGAAGCACAGTCCGGGCTCGATCGTTATGTCGCACACGCCATCCCCGACAGGCTTGGAATCCCACGGCGGCCGGACAATCATCCGCTTTGTCAGGCGCAGGCGGCGGAAATTACGCTTCCAGGATTCCGCCCAATCCTCGCGGGCAATCGCCCTTACCCGCAGCCGCACGCGCCCGGCCAACCCGGCCGCGTCGAGCGCGGCCTCTATTTCCTGGCGCGCCGCCTCAGCCTCATCCTGAGCGGCGCAAAATACATCCAGCCTCAGCGTCCGCCCGCCGTCCGGCGGAAGGCAGACCGCCATGTCCCAGTCATCGAGCATCTCCTCGAGAATGGGGCCGATCTCTTCATCCGATTCCAGCACGACGGCGTAGGTTGCGCCTTCGGGCGCTTGCGCGGAAGACGGCATGCGGCGCTCAGCTCTCCTTGATGACGACGGATTCGATCAGATCGCCCTGCCGGATCGCGTTGACCACGTCCTGGCCCTTCACGACCCTGCCGAACACCGTGTGCCGGCCGTCGAGATGCGGCTGCGGCGCATGGGTGATGAAGAACTGGCTCCCGTTCGTGTTCGGGCCCGCGTTAGCCATGGACAGCGCGCCCGTTCCGTGCTTCACCGGGTTTCCCCGGCATTCGTCCTCGAACTGATAGCCAGGCCCGCCCCGGCCCGTACCGGAGGGGTCCCCGCCCTGTATCATGAAATTGGCGATCACGCGGTGAAAAGTCAGGCCGTCATAGAAACCTTCCCTCGAAAGAAACACGAAATTGTTCACGGTCTTGGGAGCGTGTTTCGCGTGCAGCTCCAACTCGATGTCGCCGCGGCTGGTTTTCATTGCCGCGGCGTAAGTTTTCCTGACGTCAATGGCCATCGCGGGCGGGGTTTTCCATTGCTTGGCGCTCATTTCATTTCCTCCTTTTAACCATTCAGGCAGCAGGGTTCGGGATTCAGGGTTCAGGAAATCAAGAGCGGTGGCAGCAACCTGGGTAGTCAGAAGACAGAATTCAGATTGCGTGTTCACCATGAATAGGCCGTCTTGCCGCCCGCCTCTTTCTTCGCTGTCCTGCCAATGAGCAAAATATCGCCGGCCCTCCAGATATCGTCCAGCAAATCCCTTTTCATCCGGTCGGACATTACCACCGCGTACAGATCGAAGGACTTCTGCCTGCCGTGCATCCTGCCGCCCGGAATCTTCTGCATGTACTCGAGCGCGTCCTTTGTGAAAACGGCCCTGACGTCAGCGCTGCCGTCCCAGAATCTCACGGCATAGATGTCCGCGGTGACCTGCTCGATGTCCGACCTTGCCTGGACCTCGATCTTTACAAGACGCCCGGCGAGGTCCACCCGGTTTGCCAGGATGGCCCTCGGGCTGATGTCATTCGCCTTGGGCTGGGCCACCGCGGTTTTAACCCATTCGAGCTCGTTCACTTCCAGCTGCTTCCCGGGCTCGGCCCCGGCGCCGCGCCTCGATTGTCCCCTGCCATCCGGCCCGGCCGAAAAACTGATCTTATTCACGCTCGCGGCCGGCAGGTTCGTCACAATATCGGCGGAAGAAATGACAAACAGGCCGGCGTCGTACCCGACAACCCGGCATTCAAGCTCGGTCCCGTCCTTCAGCGTAACGCTGTCGCACCGCGCCTCCTGAACCGGCGCCGCAAGGGCCAGCGCAAAATAAGCAATAGCCGCACCCCGTCCAATGCCTCTCATCTTGAGCCCTCCTGTCACAGGTTGCCGCCGGAATTCCAATGTCAAGACCGGAATCTACACCACAAGCCGGGCCGCGGCAACCCAAAATCGGAACTTGTTCACACCCGGTACCCATCCACGTTCTCCGGCGTCATGGCCTGCGCTTCGAACGTCCGGCCCGGTCCGCCTTCAACAGACACCCGTATCGTGTCGCCGGCCGGGGCATCCGTGTACCGGGCCAGCAGAGCACCCGCAAGCCGGAGCTGCTCGTCGCTTGCGCCCTCCGCCATCAAGCCGGTCGGCCCCACGCGATCCGTCGCGCGCAAGAGCAAATCGCCGGGCCCTGCCGCGCTTTCGAGCTTCGTGTTTTCCGCCTGGTTCCTGCCGACAACCAGCCGCGCGCCCAGCACCCTGAACTGGCGCCCCATGCGCATCCGAGCGATCCAGCGCGGATCCAGCCCCTCGTGTTCCGCCAGTTCCCGGAGCTTCAGGCTATACGTCGGATCGGTCAGCAGGCACCCGCCGGCCGGCTGCGGATACTCCTTGAGCCCGAACCTTTTTGCCAGCTCGATTTGCGGCTTGCGCGAACGCCCCTCGATCGCCAAAAGCCTGTTGCGATCCACCCACCCCTCCTGTTCCGGCACGGTCGCCGGCAGCAGCAGCGCGCTGAGCGGGCGCAGCAGCCGGTCGCCATAACCCGACTCGCGCGCCACGACCTGCAGTGTCCCCCGGCCCTGCGACATCGGCCGCTGGCCCGCAACCTCGCCCGTGGCGATCAGATGAAAGCCGTTCGCATCCATCCACTCGCCCGCGCGCCGGATCATCCGGGCATGGCAATCTATGCAGGGGTTCATGCCGGACCCGAACCCGTGCTTTGGTTTGCGGATCAATTCCAGGATGTCCGCGTTGAAATCCAGCGTTTCCAGCGGAAGCCCCAGCGCCCGGGCGGCCCTGATCGAGGGCCGCTGGTCAAAAAACTCGCTTTGAAACACAGCCCCCCGCGCCTCGATCCCCTGCTCCCGCAACACGCACACGGCAAGCTGGCTGTCCAGTCCGCCCGAGAACAGGCACAAGGCTCGAACCGGATCGGGCCTGGAATGGGAAACCGGATTCCCGCTCATGCGAGCCCCCGCCCTGCCGCGCGGCGGGCAATGAAAAAACCGGTCACGTCCCGGAACGAGTCGAACGTCTGCTCCGGGCGCTCCGCGCCCCGGTTTCCGATCCCGTAGGTCACGAACGCGCTGTGCGCGCCGGCGCGCCGCGCGATTTCAAGGTCGGTATTATGGTCGCCGATCATCCACGTGTCCTCCGCGAGGGCGCCGGTCCGGGCCATGGCGAGCAGCAGCGGCTCGGGATCGGGTTTGAGGCGCTTCGTGCTGTCCCCGCCCAGGACAACGCTGAACCGGTCCTGCAAACCGAAATGGCGAAGCAGCGCCCCGCATGCATCCGCCATCTTGTTGCTCACAAGCGCGAGCCGGTACCCGGCATCATGCAGGGCGGCAATGCCCTCGGCCACCCCGGGATAAAGCACTGTCCGGTCCGCCATGCGCGCCTTGTAATGGCGCCGCATCCGCCCGACCGCCTCGTCGATATCAATTGCCGGCGCATCCGGCAACGACCGCTCGATGAGCTTCCGAACACCGTCGCCGACATATCCGGACACCCGCGCCACCGACAGCGCGCCAAGGCCGTAATCGGCCCGGACGGCGTTCACCGCGGCCGCAAGGTCCTCCCGCGAATCAATCAGGGTTCCGTCAAGGTCGAACACGAGCAAAGAAATGGATGCGCGCGAATTCATGGGCTCCTTGCGCCTGAACAGCGTGAAATCCTGGGCAGCATACCTGGGGAAAGCGAATACTCAAGCCCGCATTTGCGCCGCCGGGCGGGATTCGCCGCGCACATGCCGGCCGGGGCCGGCAGGGGGAAGCCTGTAAACGGCGACGGCGGAGCGAATATCGGAGCGCCGGCCAAAGGCGAAAATGTGGGGCAAATCAAGCTCGGCGCGGAACGCCCTGGCGACCGGCTCGTCCGGATCGCCTTCCACGAGTTCCGCATCGCCCGGAACGGGCCCGCGCCACGGCGCTGCGTCAACGATGCCGTTCATGGCGCTGAACCCGCGCTTGAGCCACTGGTATCCCAGGCCATGCCGGAGCCGGGGCGGCCCGCGCCAATCGAAATGTTCCGCGAGCAGGCGGTATCGCGTTTCGAGCCCCGGCGCGTCGGGCGCGTCAAGCATGCGCGACGCCCGGTCAAGGAGCGCGGGCCAGAAACCCGGGTCAGCCCGCGAAGCCTCGGCGAGCAGGCGCGTGAAATCCGGCGGATTGTAGAACCATTCCACGACGCGCGACAGACGCCGCGCGTTTTCCAGTTCCCCGACGCCCATCGTGCCGGTGCGCAATACTTCGTAAGGCGGCTCCGGGGACGCCACCATGCCCCATTGGCCGCGCTCGGAAGCCAGGCGCGTGCCGGGCAGCAGCTTCAGCACTTCGAGCTGAATCTCGTCCGGCCCGAGCGCGGAGAGCGCCAGCAGGTCCGACAAGGCGTGTTCAAGGGTCCCGCCGGGCAGGCCCGCGATCAGGTCCGCGTGCAGCTTGAGCCCGGGAACGGCGCGGAGCCGGCGCAGGCCGGAGAGCGTGCGCGCGGCCGTGGCCTGGCGGCCCAGGTTGCGCAGCACCGGGTCGCACAGGGTCTGGACGCCCGCCTCGACATGGAACCGGCCCGGGACGGCGGTTTCGAATTCGCGCAGGAGCGCGGGCGTCACGCGCGCCGGGTCGATTTCCAGGTGGAACCGCAATTCCGGGAACTCGTCCCTGAACATGCGCAGCAGCGGCAGGCAGTGCTCGGCCCGGTCGTTGAAAGTGCGGTTTGCAACGCGAACCTCGCGTATGCCCCGCGCCCGGATTGCCTCCAGGTCGGAGCGAACGCGGCCCGCGGAGAAGCTCCTGACCGGAGTGCCGGCGCTGGTGCAGAATGAACAGGCGTTGGCGCAGCCGCGGGTCGTTTCGAGGAGGATGAAAGGGCGCTTGAACGGGATCGGCAGGCCGGGATATGGCGAGGGGATCGCATCGAGCGGAGCGACGGGCGCCGCGGCGCCGTTGTCCTGGTAGGCGCCGTTCGCCAGCCGGCATACGCCGGGAATGCGGCCGAGCGCGGCGGGGTCGCCGGCGTTTGCCAGAATGGCCGCAAACGCGTTTTCGCCTTCGCCGCGCACAGCCAGGTCCACGGCCGGCTCGGCCTCAAGAAAGGCGCGGTTGTCCCCGAGAAACTCAGGGCCGCCCGCGACGACGAGGCACTCCGGCTGAAGCGCCTTGAAGCGGCGTATGAACGAGAGCGCAACCTGGCGGGTGAAAAGATAGAAGGTCGCGGCAAGCATGCGCGGCCGGAGGGCGCAGACGCGGACAAGCGCCGGCTGGACGGCCTCGCCGCGAACGAGCTCCTCCGTGTGCCAGTCCCAGCCGGCGCTTTCGGCAATGCCCTTGAAATACCCGGCCGCGATGCCGGCATGGGAGAAGGATGCATTCACGGCCAGAAACACGCCGCGCGGCCGCGGCGAAACCGGATCATGTCGCGCATCGTTCATTGCATTACCCCGGCATGGAAGCCCGCAGCCGCGCGCCACACCAGCCTTTCGTCCCGGAACAGGGCGAAGCCACACGCGGCTTTTTCCAAAAGCCCTGTTTACACATGAAGTCCCGGCAGATGCCGGCAACCTCAAGCGGCTTTTCGCGGGGCAGGTAATGCCCCGCGCCCTCCACCCAGACAATGCTCTTCCGCAAACTTGATGGAATGGCAAGACGTTCCATCCTGTCAGCCGAAAAATCAAGGCTGCCATACACTTCGCAGATGGGCAGTGACGCGGCAGCCAGGAATTGCCTTGCGGAGAACTCCGATACCGATGACCAAAACCGCTTCCAGGTTTCCGGCGCGAACCTGGAGATAACCTGCTCATGCCTGGCCGCGACATCCCGCCTGGCATCGCCGGCCAGTCCGCCCAAATGATGTCTTGGCCCAAAGGCGGATACAGCATCCAGGCATGTCCAGCCTTCGAGCAAAACAAGCCCGGCCACGCGATCGGACCTTGCCGCCGCATCCATGGCCACCATGCCGCCGAGGCTGTGGCCCGCCAGCACGGCTTTTTCAACCCGGAGATGAGCAAGCAATGACAGCGCATCGCCGGCCAGATCAGAAAGTGTGAAAGACTCCCGCGGAACATCGCTTTCACCATGGCCCCGGAAATCCATACTGATGATGCTTTTCTCCGGGGGCAGCGCCCTGGCCACCCCGGCCCAGTCGCCGGAGTCGCAGCCGGTGCCGTGGAGCAGCAGAAGCGGCGTTTCTTCTCCGCCGTGATATTGAAAGGCCATTCCGCCCCAAGGCATTGACATGATCTGCAAGGCTTTATTCCCCGTGCGGGCCTTTGCCGGGAACATGGCAAAGGCTCATTTCACCTCGAATGCGAAGACCCGCGCCATGCCGCCGCCGCCCCAGGTCGACAGCGGCGTCAGCGTGACGGCCCGGAATGCGCCAGGCAAGGGAACCCGCGCAAGCCTCCGGATGTTGCGGCTTTCCTCCATGATGATTTCGGGCCGGCCGCCCTCGCGCAACGCTTCCAGCCTGTACGCCTTGACCAGGCCGGCCGGAAGCGCGGAAAGCCCGGCATCAAGCGCGTATGCGCAGGGCATGTACGGGCTGTTGTCCGCGAGGTCGCTGTCGAACACCAGCCTTGCCTCTCCGCCGTTCAAAAGGCGGCCGAACTCGAGCGTCACGGCCGAGCCGCAAGGCGCCTCCCAGGCGTTGCCGTCATCGCCGACCGGCCTGTCCCAGCCATTGCGCAACGGCCCGGGCTCGCCCGCGGTGGCGGAGAGCCCGGCGTCCAGGCTTGCCCGGGACACCCTGCGCCGCCTGCCGGGCAGATAACAATCGTCGTCCTGCAGCTCATCCTGCAGCCCGGCAAGGCGCTCTTCATATACGCCCCGCGGCGTCAGCCCGCCCTTGACTGCGAGCGCGGCTGCGGTTCCGACCGCCTGCCCGAGCGTGGCGCACGTGGCCATCACGCGGGTGGAGCTCAGCGCCGAATGGGTGGCGCTGATGTTGCGGCCGGCGCAGAAAAGGTTTTCAACGTTGCGCGAGTAAAGGCTGCGGTAAGGTATGCCGAAAGGGGACGGGGCGCTGTGATATATGGTCGGCTCGCCCCTGTGCCAGAATCCGGACGGGTGATGGTCGTCCATCGTCCAGCCGCCGTAGGCGACGATGTCGTGGAACCTGCCGCCCGCGCGCACGTCGTTCTGGGTCAGGATATGGTCGCCGACATAGCGGCGGCTTTCGCGCTTGCCCGGGAGAAAGCCCAGCCAGTCGAGCGCCCAGTTCTCCGCGCCGTGTTCGCCGCGGTTCTTGATGTGGTCCCAGACGCCGAAGGCGATCCTGAGCAGCTCGTCGCGGCACTGTTCCGTATCGCGAATGGAGTCCCCCTCGCCGCCCACCTCGATCCACCAGAAATTATTGCCCATTTCGCCGTGAATGTCGTGGCAGCGGTTCTGCAAATCCCCGTCGGTCTTGAATACATACGCCCAGCCGGGCGGAACGAATTCCACGGGCCGGCGCATTTCGCGAAGCTGCATGAGGCAGCTCATGCCCATGGTCCTGCGATCTGCCTCGGGCGGGGCGATGTCCTCGCCGAACTCGCCCCTGCCCTCCCTGCCCATGCGGAACTCCGCGCCGGCCAGGGGGGCAAGGATGCTGTCCCCGGAGCAGTCGGCGAAGCACGCTGCCGACACCGACTGCCATGACTGGGTGGTCATCTGCCAGCCCCTGACCGATTTCAGCCTCCTGCCCGCCATCTCCGCCCCGGCGCATGAGCAGTTGAGCAGGAGCGTCAGGTTGGGCTCGAAGCGCGCCTTCTCGTACAGGACCGAATCCCAGATCGACCAGCAGCCGGCCGGGTTGCGGTGAAGGTTGGCGAGCCGGATTTCCTCGATAAGCCCGGTCTCGCGCATGTTCCTGCCGTGCGCCCCGCAGACCCACATGCGGATTTCCGACGAAGCGTTGCCGCCCAGGACCGGGCGCTCGTGCATCAGCACCGTCCTGGCCCCGTGGCGCGCGGCCGACACCGCCGCGCACAGGCCGGCCAGGCCCCCGCCCACCACGCAGAAATCAGCGTTGTGCGAAACCGTTTCCATGTCCGCCGCCCCCCGGATAACCGCAATGCCCGCCGGCGCGCCGCCCGCGCCAGCCTGAACCCGCAGACCGGGCCAGACGCCAACTCAACCAAAACAGGGTTGCGGCGTCAAGCCGCGCAATTGTCCTGACTCAGGCTTGACAACCGCCTGAAAACCGCCATGCTGTCTTGCTTACCCCTTCGAAAACAGAGGGTGAAACCCGCATGAACTGGTCCAACAGACTCACCCTCAGCAGAGTGTTCCTGGCGTTCGTCATGACGGTGTTTCTTTCTTTTCCCTGCATTCCGTTCGGATACACGCTGGGCCTGCTCACCTTCACGGCGGCCGCCGTCACGGACTACTGGGACGGCGTCCTGGCCCGGCGCAACGGAATCACGGTGTTCGGGCAGCTCATGGATCCGCTCGCGGACAAGGTGCTGATCTGCTCGGCCTTCATCAGCTTCGTGGCAATGGGCCAGATAGTGCCCGCGTGGATCGTCGTCGCGATCATCGCCCGCGAGTTCCTGGTCACGGGACTGCGCCTCCTGGCGATCAGCCGCGGAGTGGTCATGCCGGCGGACACCCTGGGCAAGCACAAGACCGCCTGGCAGATGATCGTCATTTCGGCGATCATCCTCGGGG
Organism: Lentisphaerota bacterium; assembly: GCA_012514555.1. Classification (GTDB taxonomy): domain Bacteria; phylum Verrucomicrobiota; class Kiritimatiellia; order JAAZAB01; family JAAZAB01; genus JAAZAB01. The sequence goes on along the minus strand of JAAZAB010000387.1, from coordinate 17,726 downwards.
CGGCGGTGCGCGACGACATTCTGCCGCTTGTCCTCGATCCCTCGACGCACCGGTACGTGATCGCCAGCTATTTCAAGGTCTACTTCGCTTACGCGACGCACACGCTCTCGGGATTGATCGCGGTCCTGACCGTAGTCTCCGGCGCAATGTATTTCTGGAAGAGCCGGAAATGGGTGATGACCGATGCTTAACCAGGAATGGAACATAAAGCCGCGAAAGCTCGCGTGCGACCAATGCCAGGCCGCGTTCGAAGACCGGCAGCCGTACATGTCGCGGCTGGCTTTCACCGACCAGGGCTACGTGCGCTCGGATTTCTGCATGCAGTGCTGGGCCCGTGCGGACCAGCAGCGGGCGGACGCCGTGAGCATCTGGAAAGGCGAATTCGCAACCCCGGCGCCCCGGCCGGAAAACCCGCTCAAGACGGAGAACGTCGAAACCCTTCTCCGCGGCCTCATGGAATCTCCGGACCCGGCCAGGGCCGGCGCCCGCTACCTTCTGGCCATCATTCTCGAGCGCAAGCGCATCCTTGTTGAAAAGAGCGTAGTGGACCGCGGAAACGGCGCCAGGACCCGCGTTTACGAGCACAGGAAGTCCGGGGAGTCTTTCATAATCGAGGACCCCGGGCTCGATTTCGACAAGCTTGAGCAGGTCGAGCTCGAAGTCAAAACCATGCTTTCCGGCCGCGACCCGGTCCCGGCTGAAACGGCGCAAACCTCCGCGGACAGCGGCAGGGTGGAACCGGAGACAAGGCAAGGCAATGCTGGATCTGAAGATACTACAGGGCCAGATACTTGACGGCTCTGGCGCCCCCGGCTTCGTGGCCGACATAGGCGTCAAGGGCGACAGGATCGCGGAAATCGGGGATTTGTCCGAAGCGCAGGCGGCCCGCACGCTGGAAGCTTCGGGCAGGATCGTCTGCCCGGGATTCATAGACGCGCACTCGCACTCGGACGTGTTCCTGATGGTCGAGCCCTCGGCGCCGAGCAAGCTCACCCAGGGCATCACGACCGAAGTCACCGGCAACTGCGGGTGCTCGGCAGCGCCCATCCGGAACGCCGGCTTTCTGCCGGCTGACTGGGCGGCCGCGCCCCTGCCCGGGAGCTGGTCGTCGTTCGCGGACTATGCGGCCCTGCTCGAAAAGTCTCGGCCGGCGCCCAACGTCCTGCCCCTCGTGGGCCACGGCAAGCTCCGCGCTTATGCCATGGGCTTCGAGGCGCGAGCGGCAACGGAATCCGAAATGGGCGACATGCTCAAGCTTCTCGGCGACAGCATGGCCGCGGGCGCGCCCGGGCTGAGCACCGGGCTCATATACTCGCCGGGCATATTCGCGGGCGCCGGCGAAATTCAGGCCCTTGCGCGGACGGTTGCCGCCGGCGGCGGCATCTACGCCAGCCACATGCGGAGCGAGGCCGGCGCCCTTCTTGAAGCCATCGCCGAAACCCTCGACGTGGCCCGGGAGACCGGGGTCCGCGTCCAGATCAGCCACCTCAAGACCTCGGGCCGCGACAACTGGCATCTGGCCGACCGCGCGCTCGACATGATCCGTGCGGGCCGCGCCGCCGGCCTCGAGGCGGCCGCGGACCGCTATCCCTACACGGCATCCTGCACGGGCCTGGACGCGATCCTGCCCAAGTGGTTTTTCGCGGGCGGGAAGGAGGCCTCGCTGGCGCGGCTGCGCCCGGGCCCCGACCGCGAGCGCCTGCTGTCCGATCTGCGGCGCAGCCGCGCGGAAGACTACTGGAGCACCGTCATCGTGGCCTCGACCGCGCATCCGGACCAGCTCCGGTTCCAGGGCATGCCGCTCGTGGAGGCTGCCGAAGCCATGCGCCTGCATCCGGCCGAGGCGGCCTTGCGGATCATCGAGCGCGACGAGCTCAAAACCGAGGCGTTTTTCACGGGAATGTGCGAGGAAAACATGTGGAAGATTCTCGCCGAGCCCTACGTCATGATCGGCTCCGACGCATCCCTGCGCGCCACCGAAGGCCCCATGAGCCGCGATTTCCCCCACCCCAGGGCCTACGGGACCTTCCCGAAGTTCCTGCGCGCCGCGATTGACGGCATTACGGCGCCGCTTCCGGAGGCGATCCGCAAAATGACATCACTGCCCGCGAATCATTTTCGCATCCGCGACCGCGGCCTCATCGCGAAGGGCATGTTCGCGGACCTGGTCATGTTCGATCCCGGCCGCGTCCGGGACCGGGCCACATTTTCCAAGCCCCACCAGTATTCCGAGGGAATTGAGGCGGTGCTCGTCAACGGCCGCGTCACGCTCGATGGCAACGGCTTTACAGGCGAGCGCGCGGGCAGGGTGCTGCTCCGGTGAGCATCTCCCTTCAGGCCGAGCGGCTCGTCAACAGTAAAGGGAGGTGCGCGTGAAACGCCGCGAACACATAGAGTGGTGCAACGTGTGGGTCCCGGGCGCGAAAGATGGGCCCGGGCTCCCGCGCATCCTTATCGCCGGCGATTCGATAGCCCAGTCCTATTTCGACGGCGTCGAAAAGAGGCTCGAAGGCCGATTCCGCTGCGCCCGGCTGACCACATCCCGGTGCGCCGGCGATCCGCAACTGAAAAGGGAGCTGGCCCTGCTTCTCGGCGAGTTCCAGTTCTCCGTGATCCATTTCAACAACGGCCTTCACGGCTGGGATTTCACCGAGGCGGAGTACGCGAAGGGACTGGCCGGCGCGCTGGATTTCATCCGCGCCAGGAGCCCGGAAAGCCTTCTGCTGTGGGCCAGCACCACGCCCGTGTGGAGCGCCGGCGCATCCGGCGCGCTGGACGAGGCCACGACGCGGCGCGTGCGCGAGCGCAACCGGCTGGCGCGCAAGATCGCGGCCGCGCGCCGCATCGCGGTCAACGACCTTTACCCGGCCGTCATCGGCCGCCGGGACATGGTTTCCCAGGACGGGGTTCATTTCATCCCGGCCGGCCAGCAGGCGCTCGCGGAACGGGTCGCCCGTTTCATCCTCCGCAATGCGAAGGGGGCCCGCATCCGGCGCGCCGGCTGAGAGCGCGCGCGGGACGCCGCGCGCATGAAGTTTTGTTTTGACTTGGCCGGGGGATTTGGATTGAATCGGCCGCCATGAAACACGACAAGGAGACCCTGAAAAGGATCGCCGGCAGGTTCCAGATCGACGGCGAGTTCGTTGATGCGGAGCCTTACGGGACCGGCCACATCAATGACACGTACAAGTGCAAATGGCAGGACCGCGCCGGGACCCGGCCCTTCATACTTCAGCGCATCAATAACAACGTCTTCAAGAACCCGCCCCAGCTGATGGAGAACATTTCGCGCGTCACGGGCTACCTCGGCGAACAGCTCGCCCGGACCCCGGGCAGCGAGCCGGACCGCGAAACCCTGACGCTGATTCCCACACGCGCGGGCGAAAAGTTCCACCTTGACGAGCAGGGCAATTTCTGGCGCACCTACGTTTTCATACGCGGCGCGCGGACCTTCGACACCTGCACCAGCCCGGACCAGGCTTACGAGGGCGCCAAGATGTTCGGCAAGTTCCAGCGCATGCTCGACGGCCTTCCCGGGCCGCGCCTGCATGACACGATCCCGTTCTTTCACCACACCCCGCGCCGCTTCAAGGACCTTGAAAAGGCGATTGAAAAAGACGCCCACAACCGCGCCGCCTCCGCCAGGGCCGAGATCAAATTCGCCGTCCGGCACAAGCCCCTGAGCACGCTGGTCGTTGACCTCCTCGCGGCCGGACGCATGCCCGAGCGCATCACGCACAACGACACCAAGGTCAACAACGTCATGATAGACGACGCCACCGGCCGCGGCATTTGCGTGATCGACCTCGACACGGTCATGGCCGGCTGCGCGCTCTTCGACTTCGGCGACATGGTGCGGACCATGCCCCGCCTGGCCGCGGAAGACGAGCGGGACCTCGGCAAGGTCTCCTGCGACCCTGTTTTCTTCGAAGCCATGGCCAGGGGCTACCTCGAGAGCGCGCGCCAGTTCCTGCTGCCCGTCGAGCTGGAGCACCTGGTTGACGCGGGCAGGCTGATAACGTTCACCATCGGCATCCGGTTCCTCGCCGACTACCTGGCGGGCGACGTCTACTTCAAGACCCACAGGCCCGGACACAACCTTGACCGCGCGCGAGTGCAGTTCAAGTTCATGGAAAGCCTGGAGCAACAGGAAGACAAGCTTGAAGCCATCATCCTGAAGCATTCGCACTGACGGAGACCAAGACGCCCGCCGGCAATATAATAGAAACACTCCTCGCGCAGGGGGTCCTGATGCCCCAGCCGGAGTCGGTCTGCGTTGCGCCCGAAGTCCGGCCTGAACGCATCGCGCCCGGAGTCACGCTGCACCCGGGCTGCCGCCTGCTGGGCGCGGAAACCTGCGTCGGGCCGGGCAGCAGCATAGGCGAGGAGGCGCCGGCGACGCTGAACGACTGCCGGCTCGGCCGCGGGGTAAGGTTCGCCGGCGGCTTCGCCTCGGGCGCCGCGCTCATGGACCGGGTGGCGCTCGGAAGCGCGGCGCACATCCGGCCGGGCACGCTCCTGGAAGAGGACGTCTCGGCAGGGCATGCCGTGGGGCTGAAGCAGACGATACTCATGCCTTTCGTGACGCTCGGCAGCCTGATCAACTTCTGCGACTGCCTGATGGCAGGCGGCTCCGGCCGCAGGGATCACAGCGAGGTCGGCTCTTCCTACGTCCACTTCAACTTCACCCCGAACCGCGACAAGGCTACGCCGTCGCTCTTCGGGGATGTCCCGCGCGGCGTCATGCTCGACCAGCCCCCGGTTTTCCTGGGCGGCCAGGGCGGCGCCGTGGGCCCCATCCGCGTCGAATTCGGAACGCTGGTCCCGGCCGGCGTCATCCTGCGCAGGGACGCGCCGGCCGCTGCGCAGCCGGGCCCGGCCGCCGCGCCCGGGCCGGTGGCCGGCCATTGCCCCGGGTACAAGGCCATTGACCGGATCGTCGGGAACAACCTTGCCTACATCGGCAACCTTCGCGCCCTCCAGGCATGGTACCGGCATATCCGGAAACAGTATTTTTCCGGCGACATTTTCGGCGCGGCCCTGTGCCAGGGCGCGGCGGCGCAGATCGAGTCGGCCGTGCGCGAGCGGCTGGCCCGCATGAAGGAGCTGGCGGGCAAAGTCGCCGAGGGCCGCGGACGGCCCGCGGCGGATTTGCCGGAGCAGGTCCTGGATCAGCACAGGCGCCTGGTCCAGGAATGGCCGGGAATTGAACAGGCCCTCGCGGATGCTTCGCGATTCGAGGGCGACGCCCGGCGCAGGGACCGCTTCCTTTCCGCCCTGCCGCACGCCGGCAACTACCTGGATGCCATTCGCGGCCTGCCGGCCCCGGCGCGGGCCGAAGGAACCGCCTGGCTCCAGGGCATCGTGGAGGCCGCCTCCGGCCTGTGGAAAAAACACGGATAGACGGGAGAACGCCATGGCGCGACTTTTTGGAACCGACGGCATCCGCGGAGTGGCCAACAACGAGCCGATGACCGCGGAAACCGCCCTGGCAATCGGCCGGGCTACGGCGCACGTGTGCAGGCGCCACAAGAACCGACACCGCGTCGTCATAGGCAAGGACACCCGGGTCAGCGGCTACATGCTCGAAACGGCGCTCACGGCAGGAATCTGCTCCATGGGCGTTGACGTCCTGCTGGTCGGGCCCATGCCCACGCCGGGCATCGCCTTCATCACCCACAGCATGCGCGCCGACGCGGGCATGGTCATCTCGGCCTCCCACAACCCGTACCAGGACAACGGCATCAAGATATTTTCCCGCGACGGGTTCAAGATTCCGGACGAAATCGAAGACGAGATCGAAAGCCTCGTCACCACTGGCCGGATCAAGGACATCCGCCCGACCGCGGAGGCGATCGGCAAGGCCTTCCGCATCGAGGACGCGATCGGGCGCTACATCGTATTCTGCAAGAACACGTTTCCGGATTCCCTGACGCTCGACGGGCTCAGGATCGCCATTGACTGCGCGAACGGCGCAACGTACAAGGTGGCGCCCGTCATTTTTTCCGAATTGGGCGCGGAAGTGATTCCCATGAACGACCACCCGAACGGCATGAACATCAACGACCGCTGCGGCGCGCTGCACCCGGAAGCGCTGGCGGCGCGCGTCGTTGAAACCGGGGCGCACATCGGCCTGGCCTTTGACGGAGACGGCGATCGCCTCATCGCCGTTGACGAGACCGGGCGGACGCTCACCGGGGACCATGTCATGGCCGTCTGCGCGCGGCGCATGAAATCGCTCGGCCTTCTGCGCAATGACCTGGTCATCTGCACGCCGATGAGCAATTTCGGCTTCCGGCAGGCCCTGGCCGCGATGAACATCCGGCACGAGGACGCCGGCGTGGGCGACCGCTACGTGCTCCGCATGATGCGCGAGAAAGGCGCGGCGCTGGGCGGGGAGGAATCCGGGCACATCATTTTCCTGAACCACCATACCACGGGCGACGGCATCATATCGGCCCTGCAGCTGCTGGCCGCGATCCGGGAATCCGGCCGGAAGCTCTCCGAGCTGGCCGCGATAATGACCAGGGCGCCGCAGAAGCTCATCAATATCGAGGTCGCCCGCAAGCCGCCGATCGGGGAACTGCCGGACTTGAAGGCGGAAACGGAAAAGGCCGAGGCCGAGCTCTCCGGCCGGGGCCGGGTGCTCATCCGCTATTCTGGAACGCAGATGTTATGCCGGGTCATGGTCGAGGGCCCGGACGAGGATACGACAAACCGGATCGCCCTTCGCCTCGCGGACGCGGTGAAGCGCAGCATCGGCTGACGCCGCGCAGCTTTTCGGCAAAGAGCGCCATGCCTCTCAACCTATATGGAGCAGTTCAACTTGCTATTGCCAATCAACTCTGCTGATGCTGCACTGACCAGGTGAAAGACATCAAGAGAATATCCAATAACCAACAAGGAATATCCAATGTCCAAGGAATCCGATCTATCCCCTCGTCCTCGTCCAGACCCCGATCCCGACCCCGACCCCGATCCCGATTTCGATAGCGATAGCGATTTTCCCCTCTCTCCTCTCCCCTATATCCTATCCCCTCGTCCTCAAAATTGGATATTGGATATTCGATTGCTCTTTCCAGGCTAAATGCCTGCCGCGCGGCAGCACCGGGGTGAACGCGTTCACCGTTTCACCGCTTCGGAAGGCTGGCGGCGGCGATGGCCTGCCCAACCCGGCGGCTGGCCTCGTCGGGAACCACGAGCCGGACCGCGTCCGCGAGGCCTGGGAACTCCTCGCGCAGAACGCGCCTGGCCGCGTCGAGGACAAGGTCCCCGCCTTTCCCGGACGTCACCCGGCCCAGCATGAGCAGGTGGCCGATGTCGTAGAAATCCAGGTAATGGGCCACTGCGTAGCCAAAGCACACGCCCACGCTTTCGAACACAGCGCGCGCGCGCGGATCGTCCTTCTCCATGAGCGCCTGGACGTCCTTGAGCCGCTCCGCAAGAGTGCGCCCTGGATCGAGCGGAATCCCGGCCTTCTCCGCAAGGCGGTTCACCCCCTGCTGCGTGAAGTACTGGACGCCGCAGCCGGCGTCGCCGGACCACTCGTCCACGGGCGCGGCCGGGTCGTAATCCACCGGCGCGAAAGCCAGCTCGTCGAGCCAGCCGGGAAGATTGCCGTCCCTGTCCACGTATCCGCCGGCCAGGCTGGAGCCCATGGCGATCCCGAGCACGCGGTTGACCCCCAGCGACATGGAGCCCGCCAGCGCAGTCACCTCGCCGTCGTTGATGACTTCGAACGGGATGTCGTTCCACGCCTTCCGGAGCTCGCGGAACAATCCGCGGACCCGGCTCTCGAAAAGGTTCTTCGGCACGCCCCGGAAAAGCGAGGCAACCCGCACGCTGTTGTCAACGTAGATGCCGGCGGAGGAGCCGCCGATCGCGTCCACGCGCGGCATGAATGAAGCGGCCTTTTTCAAGGCCGCGTTGATCTCGTCAAAGTGGTATTGCGGATCGCCGTGCCCGCGCGGATCCCACACGACCTCCTCGCTGAAAACGCTCTTGCCGTCAATGACGGCCGCGACCTTGCGGTCGCTCGCGCCAAGATCGAACCCGATGCGGCACCCGTCAAGATGCCTTCCGAGCGGCATGGCCCGACCGGAATCGGCGGGCATTTGGGACGGCGCCCGGGATTCCACGACAAAGGGTTTTCCATAAACCTCTTCCATGAGATTCACATCGAACGCGCGCGCGCCGGCCCTGCTGTAGATCGCGGCAAGCTTCCCGGAGAGCCCGGCATGGCCGCCGACCAGCACGCGCCACCCGCCCTTCATCCACAGGAGAAACTTGACAATGCGCTCGAGATAGCCGAGATTCGCCTGCGCGCCAGGGTCGGAATCGGGGAACACGGAGGTCCGGAAAGTCGAAACCGTGCCGCCGTCAGCCTCCAGCGCAATCGAAACGGGTATCCCGTTCCCGGCTTTCGCCACCGCCTTTCGAAAGGCCATGTTGCACAGCGCCGCGGGCTTGAAGTCCGGGTCCAGCGGGGGGAGAATGCGGGGCGAAACGAGAAAACGATTTTTTCCTGTCATGGCATCGCTCCTGTCCTGTGTTTTAATTGTGAAAGAAGGATATTACAGCGCGTGTCAAAAAAATCAACCCCTGAGACGGCCGTTCTCCCGCGCCGCCGGAAACTGCCCGTAAACGATGGCCCGGGCCAGGCGCCGGGCCGCACCGGCGGCGCCGCCGGGAAAAGGCCGGAGCCCGTCCTCATCCTGGCGTCGGCCTCGCCGGCCCGGGCGCAATTGCTGTCCGCCTGCGGGCATGTCTTCATTCAGCGGCCCGCGGGCGCTCCGGAGCCGCGGCGCCGCGGCGGCCGGGGCGTTCGCGCGCACGTGCTGGGCCTGGCCCGGCGCAAGGCCGAGGCGGCTGCGGAACTGCATCCGGAAGCCTTCGTGCTCGGCGCCGACACGGTGGCGCACATCGGGGGGCGCATCCTCGGAAAGGCCGGACACGCCGCGGGCGCCCTGGAAACGCTCTCGCGCCTTGCCGGCAGAACGCATTGCGTATGCACGGCCGTTTGCGTGATCGCGCCGCCGCGAAGAGGCCGGAAACGGCGCGTCCTGTCCGGAATAGACGAGGCATCCGTCACGCTACGCCGCCTCTCGCGCGCAGAGCTCCGGACGTACGTCCGCGCCCTCAAGCCGTTCAACTGCGCGGGCGCCTACGCGCTGCAGGGCGGGGGCGCGGCAATCATCCGGCGTTTGCGCGGGGATCCCTCGACCGTTGTCGGGCTGCCGGTGGAGCTTGCGGAGCGCCTGCTGCGCCGCGCCGGGTATCGGGGTTAGCCTTGAGGGCGGGCGGCCCCGGCCGACGCAAGCTTAACTGCGCGCCATTCAGGTTTAAATGGCCTTGAGCGCCAGCGTGACGTTGTGCCCGCCGAAGCCGAGCGAGTTGCTGAGCGCAAAGCGAACCTGCTTCTCGCGCGCCGTGTTCGGCACGTAATCCAGGTCGCATTCCGGGTCGGGCGTCTCGTAATTGATCGTGGGCGGGATCGCGCCGTTGCGGATCGCCAGCGCGCAAACGACAGCCTCAGCGGCGCCGGCCGCGCCGAGGAGGTGCCCCATCATGGACTTGGTGGAGCTGAGCATGACCTTCTTTGCCTGCTCGGGCCCGAACGCGAGCTTGACCGCCCTGGTCTCGCACGCGTCGTTGAGCTGAGTGCTGGTTCCGTGCGCGTTGATGTAATCCACCTGGTCCGGGTTCATTCCAGATTCCCGGAGCGCGAGGGTCATTGCGCGGGCGGCCCCGTCGCCGTCCTCGGAGGGCGCGGTCTCGTGGTAGGCGTCGCATGTCGCGCCGAACCCGCTCAGCTCGCAGTAGATTCTCGCTCCGCGCTGCCGCGCATGCTCGTATTCCTCGAGCACCACAATGGACGCGCCCTCCCCCATCACGAATCCGTCGCGGTCCTTGTCAAAGGGCCGGCTGGCCCGGGCGGGCTCGTCGTTCCGCGTGCTGAGCGCGCGCAGGGCGCAGAACCCCGCGAAGCCGAGCTCGCAGACGCTGGCGTCCGAGCCCCCGGAAACCATCACGTCCGCGTCCCCGTGCTGAATGCTGCGCATGGCGTCGCCCATGGCGTGGGCGGCGGTCGCGCATGCTGACACGACGGCATAGTTCGGGCCTTTCATGCCGAACTCGATGGCGATCAGGCCGGAGATCATGTTCGTGATCATCTCGGGAATCATAAACGGGCTGCAGCGCATCGGCCCCTTGTCGCGCAGGATGTTGTGCTGGATCTGCATGGTCTGGATGCCGCCGATCCCCGAGCCGGCAATCACGCCCACGCGCGCCGGGTTCTCCCGGCTCATGTCCAGCCCGGAATCCGCCACGGCAAGCTTCGCGGCGCCAATGGCATAGTGCGAGTATGGGTCGGTCCTGCGCTGCTGCTTTTTGGGCACGAAGTCGTCAACGTTGAACTCGACCACTTCCGCAGCAATCTTCGAAGGGTACGCGGACACGTCGAACTGCCGGACAGGGCGCACAGCCGAATGCCCGGCCACCAGGCGCTTCCAGTAGGTGTCAAGGCTGCACCCTAGCGGGGTAACCACGCCCATGCCTGTAATGACCACTTTGCGCGACATAAGTGCATCCCGCGGAAAGGGATGATAAAAAACCGGGACGCCGACGCCTCGGCGCCGGGTCCCGGCCGGGGTGAGCGTCTATTTCTCGGTGTATCCCTTGGCCTTCAGATACTCCGTCACGGCGCCGACGGTCGTGAGCTTCTCGGCTTCCTCGTCCGGGATCTCGGCCCCGAATTCCTCTTCGAATGCCATCACCAGCTCAACCGTGTCCAGCGAGTCGGCGCCCAGGTCCTCTACAAACGAGGCTTCCGGAGTGACCTGCTCCGCGTTGACGCCAAGCTGTTCCACGATGATTTCCTTCACTTTCTCTTCAAGAGCCATTTCCGTCCCTCCTCGATTTCAGGATGTTACATCGCCATTCCGCCATTGACGCCAAGAACCTGCCCCGTGATGTAGGCTGACGACTTGCCCGCCAGGAAGACCACGGCGTCGGCCACGTCCTCCGCCTGTCCAAAGCGCTCAAGCGGTATTGCTTCCAACATCTTCTTCTGAACTTCCCCGGGCAGGGTGTCCGTCATTTTCGTCCGAATGAAGCCCGGCGCCACGGCGTTCACCCGCACGTTCCGCCTGGCCAGTTCCTTTGCGACCGATTTGGTCAGCGCGATCAGGCCTGCCTTGGAAGCCGCATAATTACACTGTCCGACGTTTCCGATCAATCCAATAATCGAGGCGATATTCACTATGGCGCCGGACCGTGCCTTCATCATGGGCCTGGCCACCGCCTTGGTGAAGAGGAACGCGCCCCTTAAATTCACCGAGATCACGGCGTCCCAGTCCTCCTCGGACATCCGCACCAGCAGGTTGTCCCGCGTTATGCCCGCATTGTTCACCAGGATGTCAATCGCGCCGAATTCGGCCAGCACGGCGTCCGTCATCTGCCGGACCGACTCCCCATTGCTCACGTCCCCGGCGACGCGCAATACCCGGCGCCCCTTCTGCCGGATCGCGGCCTCGGTTTCGGCCAGCCAGTCCATGTTCAGGTCGCAGACCGCCAGGTCCGCGCCTTCGTCCGCCAGCTTTTCAGCTATCACCTTGCCGATCCCGCGCGCCGCGCCCGTCACCAGCGCTATCTTGCCGTCGAGCTGTCCCATGTTCCCTCACGCCTCCAGGATCGGTTTTTCTCCGCTATTTCGCCTTGAAATAAAAAGTTGCGGAGCTTATAGCACAATTTTCCACCCGCCGTCCATGGATTATTTCAAAAAAATGCGCAACTGCCCTGGAGGCAGAATTCAGGAGCCAGTTGTCAGAACAGATGCAAAAAATGCGTCCTTTACGATCCGGCCCTGTTCCTGTATGTTTGGACCTTTCCGCGGCATACCCATGATTTCACAGATTCACACCCCATCGGAGCACGGGTTCCCCGAGACGGCGGACATAGACACGGCGTCCGACGATTACGCCACCCGCTTCGCCGGGCCCGCCGGGGCATGGATGCTCGAGGTCCAGGAGCGGATTACGCTCGGCTTCGTTGCCCGGTCCGGCGCGCGCACGATCCTCGACGTCGGCGGCGGGCACGGCCAGCTCGCCGCCCCCCTGTGCCGGGAGGGCTACGACGTCACCGTGCTCGGCAGCGATGCGCGCTGCCGCCGGCGCATCGCCGGCATCGCGGACTCAGGCAACTGCAGGTTCGTCGTCGGAAACGTGATCGCCCTGCCGTTTCCGGACCGCTCATTCGACATGGCGATATCGTTCCGCCTGCTGACGCACTGCTCGCGCTGGCCCGAACTGGCCGGGGAGCTCTGCCGCGTCGCGCGCGCCGGAATCATCGTGGATTACCCGACAAGCCAGAGCGTCAACGTCATCGCGCCCGGCCTGTTCCAGCTCAAGAAGAAAGTGGAGACCAACACGAGGGCCTGGGCCCTGTTCCGCCACGCCGAGGTGCTCCGGGAATTCGAGCGCCACGGGTTCCGGAAGCGCGCGCGCAAGGCGCAGTTCTTCCTGCCCATGGTCCTGCACCGCATGCTCAAGAGCCGCGGCCTTTCAGCCGCGCTCGAAGGCGCCTGCCGCGGGCTCGGGCTCACGGCGCTGGCCGGCTCGCCGGCCATACTCTGGCTGGCCAGGAACAATTCGGAAACGCGGGCCCGGTAGTCCGCCCGCCGCCACAGGCAACATCCGCAAAGGAGAGACACTCATGAAAATACTCGTAACCGGCGGCACCGGCTTCACCGGCAGCCATCTCGTCAACCGCCTGCTCGCGCGTGGGCACGAGGTGTCCGTGCTCGACAACCAGAAGAACATCGCATACGACGACCTTGTGAAGAACGGGGCGCGGATCACGCTGGGAAGCATGACCGATCGCAGCCTGCACGCCAGGCTCGTGGAGGGCCGAGAGGTCGTCTTCCACCTGGCCGCCGCATTCCGGCGCGTGAACCTGCCAAAGCGCGTTTACTGGGAAACCAACGTGGACGCCATGCGCGACCTGCTCGAGGCCGCCCGGGCGGCCGGGGTCCGAAAGGTTGTCTACTGCAGCACCCAGGGCGTGCACGGCAACGTGGAAAACCCGCCCGGCGACGAAAGCAGCCCGATCAAGCCCGAGGACTACTACCAGTTCACGAAGTTCAAGGGCGAGGAGGTGGCCGAGTCCTTTATTCAGAAAGGCATGGACATCACGATACTGCGCCCGACGGCCATCTACGGGCCGGGCGATCCGGGGCGCTTCCTCATGCTGTACCGCCGGGTCGCCTCCGGTGTCTTTCCATTTTTCGGCAGCGGCCAGGCGCTCTATCACCCCTTGTACATAGACAATTTCATAGACGCCTTCGAACTGGCCATGCAAAACCCGGCCGGCCGCGGCCGGACATACCTGGTCGCCGACGAGCGCTACTACACAATCGAGCAGATTGTCCGCGAAATAGCCGCCGTCATGGACGTCCGGCTCAAGGTCAAACACTATCCGTTCATGCCGCTCTACATGGCTGCAGCCATTGTCGAACTGCTCTACAAGCCGTTCCCGGCCGATCCTCCCATTTTCCGGCGGCGCGCCGACTGGTTCCGGCAGAACCGCGCATTCAAGATCGACAAGGCGCGCAAGGAACTGGGCTACAATCCCGCCGTCAGCCTGACCGAAGGGCTCAGGCGCACCTTCGACTGGTACAAGAAGAACGGGTATCTGAAGTAGAGGTTCCAAGGTTCGCGTTTTGGAACGGAGCATGTCGGATATGCCTCTCAAGCCGATTCCGAAAAGGTTTTAGGTGGGGCGAGACCTCCGGGCGAGCCGGTGCACAAGGGAAAGACCACGTGAAGAGCAAGAAAAGAACTTCGTCCTGTTTATGCGAATTTCATGGGATACTCTTGCTCCGGCTCGCCCGGAGGGCTCGCCCCACCTTCGGATGATGGCTGGTTAAGTGGAGGCGCACAAATTGGGGCAAATCTTTATGTATGGTAACCGACGACAAAAAGGACCGTAATCTGACATTGGATGATGTAATTATGAATATCTCATTCCCGGAAAGAAAACAGGCGGTATTTTTAGTTATAATGATTTTCATTTCCTATACCGCTGCAATTCCAGGTAATTCATCGGAATCCAACCTAACGAATGAATCTCAACATACAAACAATTCCACGAGGTTTTCTAATGAACAAATAGCAAGTAACAAGATGTTGGTAGCGGAGTTCGCTGCCAATGCAAAATGCAAGCAGATACCAGGAGTACCGAGGCCACAATTGCCTGATGTTCCTGCTGACATTTGTCAGGCCATTGAAGTCCTTCGTGAAATGAAAGACCAGGATGTCATTGCGGACGTTGCTGCGGTGCTGGTTAGGTATGCAAGGATGCAGGAAAAATACGGAACGGGAGCACAAGTTAGTAGTAAGCATCCCCTTACTATGGCATTTATGTCTTCAATGAATCCGGTCATACCTGGAGATGAAATCATCAGCTCATCGCTGGCAGACTGGATATGCAAGAACCGGAACAAAATGGGGCAATCTGTTGCCCTTGACAAGGAGATCGGTGAATATAATAAATCACGAAAGCGATTACAAATAAAATATGAGAAGATGCAACAGGAAGCATTGAAGAGCATCGGAGATCAATGTCCTTAGTTTCGATATAACCTCGAACCATGAGAGAGGCATCATGTGCGGCATTTGCGGATTCAACCGGGAAGACGCCCGGCTCCTTGAAATCATGACCAACGAGATGACCCATCGCGGGCCGGACCAGTACGGGTTCCACTGCGGCGAGGGCGTCTCGCTCGGGCACAGGCGGCTGAGCATCATCGACCTCAGCGAGCACGGCCGCCAGCCAATGGTCAACGAGGACGGAACCATCCGCCTCATCTTCAACGGCGAAATCTACAACTTCCAGGAGCTCAGGCTCGAGCTCGAAGCCAGGGGGCACCGGTTCTCCAGCCAGTCCGACTCCGAGGCGGTCCTGCACGCCTACGAGGAATACGGCGTCGAGTCGCTCCAGAAACTGCGGGGCATGTTCGCGTTCGCCATCTGGGACAGCCGCAAGCGCCTCCTCTTCCTGGCCCGCGACCGCATCGGGATCAAGCCGCTTTATTACTTTTTCAAGGACGGCCGCTTCGTATTCGCCTCCGAGATCAAGGCGATCCTCAAAGACCCGTCCGTGCCCCGCGAACTGCACCACCAGGCCCTGTACGACTACCTCGGTTTCGAGCTCGTTCCGGCGCCCGAAACGATGTTCAAGCACATTTACAAGATTCCGGCCGGGCACATGCTCCTTTTCAAGGAAGGCGCGCCGCCGCAGGTCAAGCCATACTGGGACCTTTCTTTCAAGCCGAACCCTCAGGCTTTCACGTACGAATCGGCCGTCGAGCGCATACGCGAGCTCCTGGACGAGGCCGTGAAGAGCCACCTTGTCAGCGACGTGCCGCTCGGCGTGTTCCTGTCCGGCGGCCTGGATTCCAGCGCCCTTGTCGCCATGATGCGCCGCCACATCACGGGCAAGCTGCGCACGTTCACAATCGGATACCCGGACAAGACCTTCAGCGAGCTCGAGTACGCGAAAATCGTCTCGGACCATTTCCAGACCGAGCACCACGTGCTCATGATAGACTCCGTTTCCCAGGCCGACATCGAGAAGGCGCTCTGGCACCTCGACGAGCCCATGACCGATCTCTCGACCGTGCCGCTCTACCTGATCTGCCGCA
Source organism: Lentisphaerota bacterium (assembly GCA_012514555.1). GTDB lineage: Bacteria > Verrucomicrobiota > Kiritimatiellia > JAAZAB01 > JAAZAB01 > JAAZAB01. The sequence goes on along the minus strand of JAAZAB010000387.1, from coordinate 2,026 downwards.
AGGCCCGCGAACACGTCACCGTCTGCCTCAGCGGCGAGGGCGGCGACGAGAGTTTTGCAGGTTACGACCGCTTCAAGGCCAGCAAGGCCTCGCGGCTATACCGGCTCATTCCGGGCGCGATCCGCCGCAACATCATCTCGCGGCTGCTCGACCGCCTGCCGGACCAGGCCCAGAAGAAGGGCCTCGTCAACGTGGCCAAGCGCTATGTCCAGGGCGCGGACCTGCCCGAGGACGGACGCCACCTGCGCTGGCAGTATTTCCTGCCAACGGGCATGGCCAGCGCGCTCTTCAGCGCCGATTTCCAGCAGCACGCCGTGTTCGACCCGTTCCGCCGCATCCGGAAATACGACGCCAGGTGCGACGCGCTCGACCGGGTGAACCGCGAGATTTACCTCGACATGCGCTTCATGATGACCGAAAGCGTGCTGATGAAGGTGGACAGGATGAGCATGGCCAACTCCCTCGAGATACGCGTGCCGCTCCTCGACCAGGCTTACGTCGAATTCGCGGCCTCGCTGCCCGGCGACTGGAAGCTCCGCGGCTACGAGACCAAGGCCATTTTCCGCTCCGCCCTCGAGGGCATTCTCCCTGACTCCATAGTTCACCGCGGCAAGCAGGGCTACAGCCTGCCGGTCAAGAACCTGCTGCGCGGCCAGCTCAAGGACTACATGATCGGGCTCCTGAACGAGTCCCCGATCATCAGGGAGTGCTTCAACACGGGAACGGTGGACCGGCTGGTCCGCGAGCACCTGGCCATGACCCACAATCACAACCACATCCTGTGGGCCCTGGTGAACGTGGCAAACTGGCATCAGAACGTCTTTGTCGGCGCGCCGCGCGCGAACCGGGCCGGAAACGGAGCATGAAGAACCGCAGGCTCATCTTCGCCGCCAAGCTCGGGCTCACCGCCCTGCTCCTCTGGGCGCTGTACCGGAAGCTGTCGTTCGCCGACTTGTCCGGCATGGTCGCAAGCCTGCGGCCGGCGCCCGTCCTGGCGTTCATCGCGCTGCTGTTCGTCAACACGTTCCTGAGCGCGCTCAAATGGCGGCTGCTGCTCAGGGCGGACGGCGTGGACATCCCGCTCGGGCGCCTGTTCGCGAGCTACCTGATCGGATCGTTCTTCAACCTGTTCCTGCCGTCCAACATCGGCGGAGACGCCTACCGCGTCGTGAGCGCCGGCGCGGGCGGCGCGCTCTCGAAGTCGTTCACGTCCGTGCTGGCCGACCGCTTTTCGGGATTCGTCGCGCTGGCCGCGTTCGGCCTGGCGGCCTCGCTCGTAGGATTCCGGCTGTTCCAGGGCCGGCCCGCGCTCCTGCTGCCGCTGGCGGGCTTCGTGGCCATCCTCGCCGCCATCGGCATTGCAATGCGCAGGACATGGATGGAGCGGATACTGGCCTGGACCAGGGCCGGCCGCATCGCAAAGCTCCGGGATTTCGCCCTGAAATGCTCGGACTCGTTCGAACACTACCTCGGAAACCGCGGACTGCTGCTGCGGATCATGGGCATCTCGTTCCTGTTCCAGGCCATCGTCGTGCTCTGCATCCGCCTGCTGTGCATGTCAATGCCCGCGGCGCAGACGCCGCCCTGGCTGGACTTCTTCGTGTTCGTGCCGATCATTTCGATCCTGGAGGCGCTGCCGGTGACCATCTTCGGCATCGGCCTGCGCGACACCGGGTATTTCCTGTTCTTCACCCAGTCGGGCGTGGCCGACCCGAACGCCCAGGCCCTGGCCATCTCCCTGCTCTACATGGCCGCCACCGTCGCCTACACTTCCATCGGCGGCTGCCTCTTCCTGGCCCGGCTATTCTCAGCGCGGCGCCCGGAGCAGCAGCGAAGCGCGCCCTGACATCGCATTGACCCGGGCCCGGCAAAAACAAAGAAAAAACACGTTAACCCCTTAACCTAGAAAGAGCAATCGAATATCCAATATCCAACAAGGAACTTCCAACATTCATCGGATTCCTTGGAATATTCCGTGTTGGCTGTTAGGCGCTTTGGTTCAGCGGTGGTGCAATCCGGCTTCTGT
>JAAZAB010000386.1 GCA_012514555.1 Lentisphaerota bacterium | reverse complement strand
TCGTTGTTGTCCCGCGCGTTTATGTCAGCGCCCTTGGCGATGAGAAGGGCAACCAGGCTTTTTTGCCCTTTCATCGCGGCAAAATGCAGGGCCGTCAGCCCGAGGTCGTCGCTGAGGTTCACATCGGCGCCGCGCGAGATCAGCAATTCCGCCACCTCGGGCCGGTCGTATTCGACCGCAAGGCGCAACGGGGTCCATGCGTGGTTGTCCTTTTCGTCAATCTTCGCATTCTTGTCCAGCAGCAGGGCCGCCACCTCAGGGTGGCCGTACATGGCGGCGCCGTGCAGGGCGGTCATGCCCACCTCGTCCCGGGCGTTCACATCGGCCCCCGCGGCCAGGAGCAGCTTGACCGCTGCCTTGTGCCCCTTGTTCGCGGCCTTGTGCAGAGGCGTGCGCTTGTTCACGTCCAGCGCGTTGACATCGGCCTTGTGCGCCAGCAGCGCCTCGACCATGGCCGTTTTCCCGAGAAACGCGGCGAAATGAAGAGGCGTCTGACCCGCGTCATTTTTCGCGTTCACGTCCGCCTTGGCGCCAATGAGAATCTCCGCCACCTTCCGGCTGTCGCCGCCCGCGGCCCAGTGCAGGGGCGTGTACCCGTTGTTGCAGCGGTTCGTCGCCTGGCCCGGATCGGCCTTGAGAATCGCCTGCACCGCCTCGGAATCCCCCTTTTCCGACGCACTGTGAATCCCGTCCGCCATGCCGGCGCCCGTTCCAACGGCCACTGCCGCGATCAATGCCAGGTTGCGTTTGGTTGCCTGCTTCATCACAAGATGCCCTCCTTTGATTGCCGACATGGTAATCATTGAGCTCGCGCTTGCCAACCTCAAAACAGGGCATGTTTTTCCAATGTGCGAGGACCGCTCCATTTCGATCTTGTGAAGCGGCATTTTCTCCGGTACGATCCCACAACAAGGCTTGAAAACCACGGGTTGAAAACCGCCTGCTGAGGATGCCGACAAATGCTGAAAATATCATGTGCAATATGCCTTGCCCTGTTCTGCTGCGGGTGTGCCACAACCAAGCGCGCGCGCTCAGTGGAAACGTCCGGATTTCTGGCCGAGGTGGCGCCCAAGCTCCGCGCCGGAGGCGAAAAAGAGCCGCTGCTTTACTATCGAAATCCCGGCGTTGATTGGAAGAGCTACACCAATATTCTCCTGGACCCGGTCATGCTCTGGCGCGGGCCCGACTCCGATGACAAGGCGATGCCCCAGTCGGACCAGCAGCGCCTTGTCGACGCTTTTCAAGTCATCCTGTACAACAGCCTGGCGGAAGAAGGTTACGCCATGGTCGAAAAGCCCGCGCCCCGCACGATGCGTGTCCAGGTGGCCGTAAGCAAGCTCGAGAAAACCTGGACGGGGCCGGCCGTATTTGCCAAGGTGGTGCCCCAGGCACGGCTGCTGGACACGCTTCAGGGCTTTGCAACCGGAAAGCCGGTTTTCGCGGGGGAAGCCAGCATTGAGGCAAAAATCCTGGACGCGGAAACCGGCGCATTGCTGGCAGCCGGCGCCGACAGGCGCGTGGGCGGGAAAATGCTAAATGCAGAATCGTTCAATTCATGGGGTGATGTCGTCCAGATCATGCAATTCTGGGGAAAAGGCCTCTGCTACAGGCTCAATGTCCTGCGCAACGGAAACAAGGCGGTGGAAGGCGGCAACGCGGAGATGCCGGCCGCCGGCGAAAGCCGCAAGTGAAAGCATCCAATGGCTTGCCTTCGCGGCAATCCCGCGCCCCAGATCCCGCCCCTCCATATTGCGGCAGGCGTTGCGGCGCCGGGCCGGAGACGGATTTGACCTTGTGAGCATGCGGGCGCTCGGGTAGAATCCGCCATTATCGGGCAATCCGCAGGGATGCGGATGCCGGTTGACGTGAAAGCCAAACATGCTGGCAAAAGTTCACAGCGGAGCAGTCTACGGGGTTGACGCCTATCCCGTGGAGATAGAAGTCAACACAGGCGGGGGCGATCCGCAGACAGTGATTGTCGGGCTGCCGGATGCGGCGGTCAAGGAGAGCAAGGACCGCGTCGGAACCGCGCTCACGAACTCCGGGTATGACATGCCCATTGGCCGGCTGACGGTCAACCTGGCTCCGGCTGACGTGCGGAAGGAGGGTCCGAGCTTCGACCTCCCAATAGCGGTAGGCGTGCTTGCCACGCAGGCTGATGTGCCGGAGCAGGCGCTTGAAGACTGCGCCATGGTGGGCGAACTGGCGCTGAGCGGATCGGTGCGGAAAGTGAGAGGGCTGCTGCCCATTGCCATGGCCATGAAGCAGGCCGGCATGAAGCGGCTCATCGTGCCGTTCGAGAACGCCGACGAGGCCGGCGTTGTGGAAGGCATTGACGTTTTCCCAGTGCGGTCTCTCCGCGAGGCCGTGATGGCGCTCATGGGCGGCTGGGCCCGGCCGCACCGGGTGGACATGGGCCCGCTGACACGGGCGCTGCACGAAATCGAGGATGACTTCGCGGACGTCAAGGGTCAGGAGACGGCCAAGCGGGCGGTTGAAGTCGCGGTGGCCGGCGGGCACAACCTGCTCCTGATCGGGCCGCCGGGAACCGGCAAAACCATGCTGGCCAAGCGGATTCCCTCGATCCTGCCGCCCATGACGGTTGATGAGGCGCTCGAAGCCACCAAGATTCACAGCGTGGCAGGCGCGCTCGAGCCGCACCAGGCCCTCGTGGGCCGAAGGCCGTTCAGGGCCCCGCACCACACGGTTTCCGACGCGGGCCTGCTGGGCGGCGGCGCGTACCCGATGCCCGGCGAAGTCAGCCTCGCACACCGCGGCGTCCTATTCCTCGATGAACTCCCCGAATTTCACCGCAATGTTCTCGAAGTGCTGCGCCAGCCCATGGAAGACGGGGCGGTCACCATCGCCCGCGCGGCGGCGGCGGTGACTTTCCCCTGCCGGTTCATGCTCGTGGCGGCGATGAACCCGTGCCCTTGCGGGTATTTCGGCGACCCAAAGCGCGAGTGCCGGTGTTCCCCGCTTCAAATCCAGCGATACCGCAGCAAGATATCCGGCCCGCTCCTTGACCGCATCGACATCCAGGTCGAGGTCCCGTCCGTACGCTACCAGGATTTGGCCTCGCTGGAGCGAGGCGAGAGCTCGACGGCGATACGCGAACGCGTCGCTGTTGCGCGCGGCCGCCAGACGGAGCGCTTCAAGAGCGCGCGAAAAACCCACTGCAACGCCGGCATGCGGCCCAGGGAGCTTCAGAAATACTGCCGCCTCCCGCCCGCCGCGCAGGAGCAGGTCAAGACTGCCATAACCGAGCTCAACTTCAGCGCGCGCGCCTACGACCGCATCCTCAAGGTGGCTCGCACCATCGCCGATCTCGCGGGCTCGGACGAGATCGCGGAAGACCACGTGTACGAAGCCGTCCAGTTCCGGACCTTGGATCGCCAGCGCTGGGCATGAGCCAGCCCGAACGGCCGCCACGGGACAACGTGTCGTCATTCCGGACATATTGTCCGCCGCGCGCGGGCAGGATTAAGTCTATATGGAGCACTTGTTGGATATTGGATATTCGATGCTCTTTCCAAGATTAAGTCTGTGCGGCATTGGCCGGCC
>JAAZAB010000385.1 GCA_012514555.1 Lentisphaerota bacterium | reverse complement strand
CGGGAATGCTTTATTACCAAACGGGCGGCGGTGGAGGCGGCGCCGGTGGCGTTGGCGGTGGCAGCACGGAGAGCGCCGGTGGGGCTGGCGGGGCCGGCGTTACGAACGCGTTTTCAGGCGTAGCGGTCGGGTATGCGGGCGGAGGCGGTGGCGGTATCGTTCAGGGGACGGGAGGGACTGCAACGTGTGGGGGCGGGGCTGGTGGGGATGAAAGCGCTACACCTGCTTCCGGTTTGCCGAATACGGGCGGCGGCGGAGGTGGCGGAGGCGGTGCCAGAGATTGGTATGGGTATGTGTTCGGCGGCGACGGCGGCTCCGGGATCGTGATTGCGCGGTATCCGCTGGCGACGAACGCCAGCCCGCGGGCCTTGCAGTATGATGCCGACGGAAATCTGACGAACGATGGGGTGTCCGCCTACGCGTGGGATGGGGAGAACCGGCTGATTGGGGCCTCGACCACGAACATGGTCGCCAGCTACGCCTATGATTATATGAGCAGGCGGAATCAAAAAATAGTCGGCTCCACAACGAATACGTTCCTTTGCGACGGATGGAATTTAATTCAGGAAACATCAAGTGCTAGCTACACGAACGTCTATGTATGGGGAATGGACCTGAGCGGTTCGTTGTCGGGAGCTGGTGGCATCGGCGGCTTGCTTTCCGTAACGCGAAGCACATCTTCCAACACAGCTAGTTATTATCCCTGCTACGATGCCAACGGCAACATCAGCGACTACGTGGATACCAGCGGGACGGTGGTAGCGCACCGCGAATACGATGCTTATGGCAACACCCTTGCTGTCAGCGGCTCAATGGCGAACGACTTCAGCTTCTGGTTCTCCACCAAGTATCTCGACCAGGAGACGGGGCTGTATTATTACGGCTACAGATATTATGACCCCGTCACCGGGCGCTGGCTATCCCGTGATCCCATCCACGAGAGAGGCGGAATCAACCTATACACCTTTGTGAAGAATGATCCGGTCGACAAGATTGACCCAAGAGGGTTGGCCTGCGGGGTCATTGTGAAACGGATCACGGCCGACGTTACCGGCCGCACCGACAAATACGGGCATGAGTGGATCGAAGTCGGTGGCGGGACTTCTTCGTATGGGTGGTGGCCTGTTGACGGGGTTTCGATTTGGGATGCTCTTTTCGGAGTTCCAGGTGACGTGAACCGCGGACGTCCGCAAGATCCTCACAATATGGACGTGTCGGACATCACATGGGAAACCGAGATTGAAACCCGCGCGTGGATTTTCTTCAGTCGCAAACTTGAGGCCGGCAGCAAGGCCGGGACACCGTGCAAGTGCGCGTCGTGCGGTGACATTCTCGATTGCCTCGATTCATTTGCAGGAAACTACGCAGGCAAATGGTCCATCTGGCGCAGTTGCCGTACGTTCAGCAAGCAGGCTTTGAGCGCATGCTGCCTTGAGAAAGGCAAGAAGACTGTCACCACAAGGACCTATACCGTTCCATGAGAACCGCCGTTGCCTTTCTGTTCGGGCTTTCCGTCGCGGTGACTGGTGGCTGCAATGAGACGAAGAGCGCCATGACCAAGTACGAACCGGATCGACCGCATTACTTCGCCGGGGCTAAACTGAAGAACTATCCCGTTCGAGTCTATGCGCCCATCGGTCCCGATAGACTGTCTGACTTCACAAACGCCTACTACGAGGCCCACTTTGATGATCGTGGCCGCGTTGTCGTTTTGCGGAAGCTCCTGCGTGACTCCGAGGTGTGGAAGACAACATATCTCTACCACGAATCCGGGGCCGTGAAGGAAGAACGCTGGAACGATTCGAGCATGGCAACTGTGCGGTTCTTTTCTTCCGACGGGAAACTGATCCGGGAAGAGAAGACTCCACCCGCGAGCGGCGGCGCATCCAAGACCAATCCTTGACGCTGTTCCATTCTTTCGGTCGCCCTACGCGCCTGATCACGGCGGCTGCGTACGCACCCGCCGCGCCAGGCGCTCCGGGCTCGCTGCCGCGTCCCGTGCGCTCGACGCTACGCCTTGTCACGCCGCGATGCTTGCCGCCGGGGACGGCGGCAGCCACGCGGCGCGCCAAGGCTCCGCTGATGCGGTGCGCCGCCGGTAGAGCGTTGCCACGAAGGCCGACGGTGTTGGCCGGCGGCGCTCTATCTCATTAGTCGCCTCTCTCCCACCGTTCCCGTTGCGAGCCCCGCGCCAGCAGCGAGCCAACAGCCACTTCCTTCTTGTTCCCGCCGCGCCCGCTATGCTACCGTCCGGTCACTGATGACCATCCTCGAGTTCATCGCCAAGTGGAAGCAGGCCGACCTCAAGGAACGCTCCGCCGCCCAGGAGCATTTCCTGGACCTCTGCCGCTGTTTCGGGCATCCCACCCCGGCGGAGACCGATCCCACAGGCGAAAGCTTCTGCTTCGAGAAGGGAGCGGCCAAGCATGGCGGCGGCGAGGGCTTCGCCGATGTCTGGAAACGCGGCTTCTTTGGCTGGGAATACAAGGGCCGTCATAAGGACCTGGCCGCCGCCTACGACCAGCTTTTACGCTACCGAAGCGCCCTGGAGAATCCGCCCCTGCTTCTGGTTTGCGATCTTGACCGCATCGTCATTCATACCAACTTCACGGGCACCGTTGAAGCCACCCATGACCTATCCCTTGAGTCCATGGCCGAACCCCGCAATATCGAAATCCTGCGGGCGGTCTTCCACAACCCCGAAGCCCTGCGCCCCGGCCGCACCAGCACGGCCGTCACCCAGGACGCCGCCCGGCAGTTCGCGGACCTAGCCGCCGCCATGCGCGGCCGCGGCCTGGACCCGGCGGCCGTCGCGCACTTCCTCGACCGCATCGTCTTTTGTCTCTTTGCCGAAGACACCGGCCTGTTGCCGAAGATGGTCTTCTCCCGCATTGTCGAAACCTCCGCCGGCGATCCGGAGCGCTTCGGCAAGCTGCTGGGCCAACTCTTCGACACCATGGCGACCGGCGGCGACTTCGGCCTGGAACCGATCCGCCATTTCAACGGCAATCTGTTTGACGATCGCACGGTCCTTGACCTGGCCGCCGCCGACGTGAAGCGCATTGCCGCCGCCGCGTCCCTCGATTGGAGCGCGGTTGACCCTTCCATCTTCGGCACCCTGTTTGAACGCGGCCTGGACCCCGCGAAACGCTCTCAACTCGGGGCGCACTTCACCAGCAAGGAAGACATTGAACTCGTGATTGACGCCGTGGTCCTGGCCCCGCTCCGCCGGGAATGGGCGGAAACAAAGGCCATCATCGAATGCCTGTTGACCACCGGCCGCAAGAAGGCCGCCGCCAGGGCCCCCGCCAAGCCGCTGAGCGCCGCCGCCCTGCGCAAGGCGCGTGGCGAAGCCGGCAGCATCCTGCATGGTTTCCTTGACGGCCTCAACCGCGTCAAGATTCTCGACCCCGCCTGCGGCTCCGGAAATTTCCTCTATGTTGCCTTGCTCCGCCTAAAAGACCTTGAAAAAGAGGCGATCCTGTACGGCAGCGCCCATGGCCTTGGCGCGTTCCTGCCCATGTGCGGCCCCTGGCAACTGTACGGCCTCGAAATCAATCCCTACGCCCATGACCTGGCGCAGATGACCGTCTGGATCGGCTGGCTCCAATGGATCCGCGTCAACGGCTTCGGCTTCCCCGCCGAACCCATCTTGCGCCCGCTCTCCG
>JAAZAB010000384.1 GCA_012514555.1 Lentisphaerota bacterium | reverse complement strand
TCGCTTCCGCAACTCCGTCAGCACATCATGCCTGAGCGTCCGACCATCATGTTTCTTCATGGCCGGAATACTAAGGAATAACCGCGTCTATGTCAATACTATTATGGACTGGTTAGTATCTCCTGCCTGCGTGAAGGGACATGGGGGACAGACAGGCTATTCTCAAAAGCACCCGGGGCCGTTCTTTATAACTGATTATTCATCAAAATGTTGTCCATCCGCCAATTGGCGCGGTTTGGCGCGAATTGCATCAAAACATTTTTTACAATGGCAGTTTTTGCCTGGAACGTGCCCGATTTCCATCGAAATGCCAACTGGCATTAGTGCAAGACGTTGAACCACGAAAGGTGGCCTTGCTTTTCCGGGATTTTCTCGTTTGACGCGCGGCAATCTTCCTCTATGCTTCTGAAGTTTGTGCCAGGCCCGCCGCAGTTCCGGCCTTGCCGAGAGGGCCGCGGCGGCGCGCGGCGCAGTCAGCGAAAGGGAAATCCAGCCATGACACCCGACCTTGAGGCATTCCTGCATGCCCGCGATTTTCTCCTTGCCGCCCGCTCCTATGAGGAGGCCGCGGCCGGGTTTCAATGGCCGGACCTGATTCATTTCAACTGGGCGCTCGACTACTTCGACCACATGGCGGAGGGGAACGCGGGCGCCGCCCTTGTCATAGCGGACGAGTCCGGCTCGGAATGCCGGAGGAGCTTTGACGAGATGCGCATCCGCTCCAACCGGGTTGCCAATTTTCTTAAGAGCGCCGGGCTCCAGAAGGAAGACGTCGTCATGCTGATGATGAACAACTCGGCGGAGCTGTTCGAGGTGTTCCTGGCCGCCATGAAGACAGCCGCCGTAATCACTCCCGCATCGACGCTGCTGACGCCGGCGGACATAGGGGACCGGATAAAGAGGGGGAAGGTGAAGTGCGTGGTGGCCGACGCCTCGATGGCGGACAGGATCGAGGAAGCCGGCCCGGTTCTGAAAGACGTGCGCATCAAGATAATCGTGGGCGGCCGCCGGCACGGCTGGACCGGGTTCGACCAGGCCGATGTATATGGCGCGGACTACACGAACCCGTTCCCGACCTATTCCACGGACCCCTGCCTTCTCTATTTCACGTCGGGTACGACCGCGAAGCCGAAAATGGTGCTGCACACGCACGCCAGCTATCCCGCCGGCCACCTGGTCACCATGTTCTGGGTGGGCCTGAAGCCGGGCGACATGCACTGCAACATAAGCGCGCCCGGCTGGGGCAAGCACGCCTGGAGCAGCTTTTTCTCGCCGTGGAACGCGGGGGCGACCGTGTTCGTGAACAAATACGAGCGCTTCAACGCGGCGAAAACCCTTGAGCTGATTGAAAAGCACAGGATAACCACCCTGTGCGCGCCGCCGACGGTCTGGCGCCGGTTCCTGATCGAGGACCTTGCGGCATACCGGTTCAGCCTGCGCGAGATCGTGAGCGCCGGCGAACCGCTCAATCCCGAGATCATCGCGCGTGTTCGAGCCGCCACCGGGATCACGATACGCGAAGGATACGGGCAGACCGAGACAGTGCTGCAGATCGGCACCTTTCCCGGCATGCCGGCGAGGGAAGGCGCCATCGGCAAGCGCGCGCCCGGCTTCCGGGCCCAGGTCGTCGACGCCGGGCTCAGGCCCCAGGAGCTGGGCGCTGAGGGGCAGATCGCGCTCCGGATAGCGCCCGAGCGTCCCCTGGGCCTGATGAAGGGCTACGCATGCGACCGCAGCCGGGGCGACGAGGTGTTCATCGGCGGCTGGTACCTGACGGGCGACATGGCCTCCGTTGACAAGGACGGCTATTTCTGGTTCGTGGGCCGGACCGACGACGTGTTCAAGTGTTCCGACTACCGCATCAGCCCGTTCGAGGTTGAAAGCGGCCTTCTCGCCCATCCGGCCGTTGCCGAGGCCGCGGTCGTGGGAAGCCTTGACAAGGACCGGGGCGGCCTTGTTCCAAAGGCTTTCATAGCCCTTAGGCCCGGGTTCGATCCGTCACGGGATGTTGCGCTGGACATTTTCCGCTTCTGCCTCCAGAGCATGGCGCCGTACAAGCGGCCGCGAAGGATCGAGTTCATGCAGGAACTCCTGAAGACCATCAGCGGGAAGCTGCGCCGGGCCGAGCTCCGGGAATACGACGACGATCTGCGCAGGCGCGATGCCCGCGGCAAGCTCGAATTCATTGAAAGCGACTTTCCCGGCGAACTGGGCAAGCGCCATGCCTGAAGCGGTTCCGCGGGCCCCGGGCCGCTCCGGCAATGTCCGGCCGCTCCGCCCGGAGCTTCATCCGCAAAATCCGGGTTCATGCCTCATTCCCGGGCGCCGGGCACGATTGCGCCGTGTTCCCGGAGCAGCCGCCGGATGTCTTCCAAGGGCACGTCGAGGGGCGCTCTTTTTTGCCGCGCGGCCAGGGCCGCGGCCGCTCCGGCAGCCTGTCCCATGGCCATGCAGGATGCCTGGACGCGGAGGCCGGAGTTGGCCAGGCGGTCGCTGCTGACGCACCGGCCTGCCGCAATTATGTTGCGGCTGCCCCTCGGTATCAGAGCCCGAAGCGGCACCGTGGGGACCACGTTTTCGGCCAGGGGCATGGGCTTGACGCCGTCCTTCGTGTGAAGGTCAACGGGATAGAAGGCATGGCACACGGCGTCTTCAAAGAGCCGGCCGGAAACGTAGTCCTCGCGGGTGATGACAACTTCGCCCAGGATTCGGAAGCTTTCCCGAAACGCCGTTTCCGGCTGCAAGTGCACAAGGCGCCCGGCGGCGAGCTGTTCCAGAACCGCCCGGCGTCCGGCGATGTTTGCCGCCGTGCGCGTGACGGAGTTCGAGGAGTCGGCCCCGTGCACATAGACGGCCTGGAGCTGCTCCCGGCCCGGTTCATAGGCGGCGCCGCACTTGAACAGCATTGACCCTGGCTGCGTTTCCTCCCCGCGGAGCCTCGGCATGCCCAGCATTCCGACCGCTTCGGCGTTGCCGGTGCAGTCGACGATCTGCCTGCACGCCACGCGCCTGCGCGTTCCCGGCCCGGCGCATTCGACCAGCCAGGCGCCGGCCGAGGTTTCAATGGACAGGGGAAACTCGTAGTACGCGATTTCAACCCCGGCTTTCAGGCACTTGTCTTCCGCGAGAAGCGCGTAGAGGAACTGGTTGATGTGCAGCTGGTGATCGGAATGACGCGCGGGAGTCCCCGTGAAATCCGGCAGGGCGCCGCCGTCGCGCCTGACGGTCTCCGCCGCCAGTTCCCAGCCGATGCCGGCGATCACCTGCCTGCCCCACGCGTGGAACAGTCCTGGAAAGGCGACGCCGCCGGCAGTCATCGTCCCGCCAAGCTGGCCGCCCATTTCCATCAGGAGCGTTTTCGCGCCGGCCCGGGCCGCCTGGATGGCCGCGACGGCCCCGGCGGTCCCCCCGCCGACAACCAGCACGTCCGCCTTCGTGGAAACGGACGCCACGGAGCCTGCGCAATCCGGCTTTTCCGCTGTTGCCGTCATGCCGCCATTCAACCCTAGAATGAGTGACCCTGATCTCCGAGATCAGTGCCGGCCGCCAACGACAGTGGCGCTTGGGTAGCCCCATGGCAGGGCCCACGCAATGAGTCCTCCGTCTGCTCGCAGGATGAACCAGTTGCCGGTGTTGTTGTCGAACACGGCCAGATCGCTCTTGCCGTTGCCGTCGTAATCGCCGGGCACGGGGATGGCGCCGGGCCAGCCCCAAGACCGCGCCCAAAGGATCCCGTTTCCGGCCACGGAGAGGATGTACCAATTGCCGGTGTTATTGTCGAAGACGGCCATGTCGTCGATGTCGTCGCCGTCGTAGTCGCCGGGCACTGTGATGGCGCCGGGCCAGCCCCAGGGCTCGGCCCACATGATCAGCGATTTGTTGACAGTCATGCTGAACCAGTTGCCGCTGTTGTTGTCGAACACGGTCAGGTCGCTCTTACCGTTGCCGTTGTAATCGCCGGGCACGGGGATGGCGCCGGGCCAGCCCCAGGGCTCAGCCCAGATCAGGGGTCCCTTGGAGAGGGACAGGCTGTACCAGTAGCCCGTGTTCTGATCGAACACGGTCAGGTCGCTCTTGCCGTCGCCGTCGTAATCGCCCCAGACCGGCTCGGCGCCGGGCCAGCCCCAAGGCACTTCCCAGGCAAGCAATTTGTTGTCAAGAGTTTTGATGTACCATTTGCCGGTGTTGTTGTCGAACACGGCCTGGTCGTAGAGCCCATCGCCGTTGTAATCGCCGGGGACCGGAATGGCGCCGGGCCAGCCCCACGGATCGGCCCAGAGTACGAGCGCGCCGGCGGCAGTCATAATGTACCATTGTCCGCCCCTGTTGTCGAAGATGGCCAAGTCCGCCTTTCCGTCGCCGTTATAATCGTTGATGCCGATGGCGCCGGCGTTGGGACTGCGCGCCCAGCCTTCGGCCGGAATGCTCATGGCGCCGGCGCCGAACTCGTTGGATGCGCTGACCCAGTAGGTATAGCGCAGGCCCTTCATGGCCGTGAGGTCGTCATATGTGCCGGACACAATTCCGCTCAAGAGCAGCGAGGCTTGAGCCGGATCGTTGGTAGTCGCGCGCCACAGCGTATAGCCGATGGCGCCGTCAACAGTATCCCAACTCAAGCGAATGCGGTCGAAATATGTTCCGGCGCTGGCCGTCAAATTGTCCGGTGCTACAGGCGGCGCGCCGTTCGTTCCGCCGGTCCAGCCCCAGGCGCCGGCGCTGAAGGCGCTTTCGCCGTAGCTGTTGGTGGCCTTGACCCAGTAGCAGTAGAGGATTTCGGCCGTGACGTTCGAGTCCGCATGGCTCGGGCCCGAAGCGTTGCCAAGATAGACGGCGCCGGCGCTGTCTCCGCCTGTGCTGCGCCAGACGCTGTAGGCCTCGGCGCTGTCCACGGGCGACCATGTCAGCACGACCTTGCTTGCATATGCGCCTTTGCTGGCAATGAGCCCGGCCGGAGCAACGGGGGCTGCGCCGGCCGCCTTCCAACCTGTATTGGAGGCGCTGAAGCCGCTTTCGCCGTAGCTGTTGGTGGCTTTCAGCCAGTAGTAATATGTTGTGCCGGCCTCGGCGGATGTGTCGGAATACGATTCGCCTTCAGCCATGCCGATGAGCGAGGAGTCGCCCGCGCTCGAGCCGGTGCCGCGCCAGACGGTGTAGCCGTTGGCCTCGTTTGCTTCACTCCAGGTCACTTCGACCTTGTCAGCATAGAGGCCGTCGCTGGCCGCCACATTCGTGGGCGCCGCGGGCGCGAGGCCGGCGGAGCGCCAACCGCGGTCAGCAGTGCTGAGCGAGCTCAAGCCGGACGCGTTGGTGGCGCATATCCAGTAATAGTAATACGTTCCTGCGACGGCCGTGGTGTCTTGGTAAATGGTGGCGGATGTCGTTTCGAGCTCGGTGGCGGTTGTGATGTCGTTGGCCGCGCTGCGAAGCACGCAGTATTCGCCGGCGCCGGCAAGGGAATCCCAATGAACCTGCACTGCGTCGGTATAGGCTCCGTCGCTGGCGTCAACCGCGAATGCTCCGCGCCAGCCCGAGCCCGCCGGGCTCCATGAGCTGGACGCTCCGAAAAGCCTTACCCTGACCCAGTAGTTGAAAGTCGCGCCGGCGGAGGAGACAGTGTCGGTAAAGCACAGCGCATTGGTTTCGCAGATCATAACGGCGCCGGCCGGCGCGGTGTTTGTGCCGGCAAAGAGCCGGTAGGTTCCGGCGTCGGGCGAGGAAGTCCAGCGGACGACCGTCTTGTCGGTGTATTCGCCCTGGCTGGCCGTTACGTTGGTCGAGGGCAAGATTGGCCGGCTGCAGGTAGCGGGCGTGCCGTATTGGCTGGTGAATACCCGGTTCGTGGAGCGCACCCAATAGCGATTGGTCAGCACGGCCACCGTGTCGGACTCGACAAAGGATGTCCCGTTCGTGACGCCGAGCAGGGTCGCCTTGTGAGGATTAGGCAATGTGCCGCGCCAGACCTCGTAACCTGTGGCATAGGGCTCGTTGCTCCAGGAGATCGTCACCGCGGCGGTGCCGATGTTGTTGTTGGCGGCCAGCCCGCCCGGCGGGGACAGGGCGCGGCAGGTGTTTTCCATGTTCTGGCAGAACTTCGGCCAGATCGTATTGGCCAGCCTGGCGCCTGTGCCTTCAAGCGCATAAAAGTAGCTTCCGTCATACTGGCCGATGTAGACCGTGCCGTCAAGGCCGATCGCGGGCGAAGCCTGAATGCGGCCGTCGAGGTTCCATTGAATGTTCGTGGTGCCGTCCGGATTCAGCGCGTAGAAGTCGCCGCTGTCGCAGCCCACGTAAATGGTGCCGTCAGCGGCGATTGCCGGCGAGGAATAGACTTTATTGGCCAACCCCCAGACGTGCTGGGTTGTGCCGTTCGGATCGAACGCGTAGAAGTTTTTATCCATGGCTCCGATGTAAATGGTTCCGTTCGAGCCGATTGCCGGCGTGGAATAGAAATAGCTGCCGGAAATGCTCCAGACGTGCTGGGTGGTTCCGTCCGGATCGAACGCGTAGAACTTGCCGGTTGTGTCGCCGATGTAGATGACACCGTTGGAACCGATGACCGGTGAAACATAAAAACTGCCGGATGATATCGACCATGTGCGCTGGGTTGTGCCGTCGGCGCCCAACAAGCGCACTTCGCCGTTTTTGTCCGATATGCATATGTCGCCGTTGGCGGTCAATGCGGGCGCAAGGATATCCGGATAGCCGGTGATGGCCCATACACGCTGGGTTGTGCCGTTCGGATTGAACGCGTAGCAGTTGCCGTCCTCGGAGCCGACGTAGATCGTGCCGTCACGGCTGATTGCCGCCGCGTCCACGATGCGGCCGCCGGTTGTCCAAACATGTTGTGTGGCGCCGTTTGGAAGCAAGGCATACAGATTGCCGTCCGCGCAGCCGACGTAGATTGTGCCGTTGGCGCCTATTGAGGGTGAGGCCCAGGCCTTGTCCGGCAAATGCCACACGCGCTGTGTGGCGCCGTTGGGTAAAAAGGCGTAGACGTCGCCGTTGGTCGAGCCGACGTGAATCAAGCCATTTGCGCTGATTGCCGGCGAGGAATATAACCTGCCGCCGGTCATCCAAACATGATTGGTCTGGCCGCCTGTGACCGCCTTGCCGGTTGTTGCCCAGGCCATGCAACCCAACAACAGCAAAGAAGCCGCTCGACACGCCGCCACACGCCGAGTTCCGATGCTCATGATTGGTTCCTTGTTTAGAGTTTATACGGTTAAAAAAACATTAATAACGTGTTTTGCGCCTGTCAATCATTTTAGCCCGGATTTTGCGATTGGTCAGAGTGCGGCAGATGCAAGGCGCAGCGGGTGAAGGCGTATTGACATACTCCGAACCCGCTGCAACACAGCAGATGCCGCACTATGGCCAATCCCTCGTGGTTTGA
>JAAZAB010000383.1 GCA_012514555.1 Lentisphaerota bacterium | reverse complement strand
CGTTCACCCGGAAGTACGGCGCCTGGCGGCATTTCAGGTGGACGTCCGAGGCGTTGAGCGACACGGCCTTGGCCAGCAGATCATGGATGATGGACATTTGCAGGGTTCCTCATGTTGGCCCGGGCGCTCGGGACGCAGGCCCGGGAATTGTGGGCGGCGCCGGCCATTCGGCCGGAAGGAGCCGGTATCGGCCGCCAAATTGCTCCAGGACGCTCAGGGGATAGGCGCGCCTGAACACCAGGAGCGGCAGGCGCAGCACTGTTCCCGCGAACGGCAGCAGCGCGATGCAGCAGGTCGCGGCGCACAAAAGCATCGCGAGGGCGCGGACGCCTGATTCGAGAAGCAACCGGAACAGGACGTACAAGGCGAACGCGCCCTTGTTCAGCCTGAGCAGCTCCAGGAGCTCGTGCCATGCCTGTATAACATCCGAATTGGCTGCGTACATAATAGGCACGACGAAATCCTCGGTCAGCAGGCTGACGACGCTCCACGCCAGGATTATCAGGCCCAGGCCCAGGGCGCCGATTGCGATCGCGCCCGCGGAGTTCAGGCCGAAGATGTGCCGCCTGATGTCGGGCATGGCCACCAGCACCGAGACCAGGGCCAGGGCCATCAGGCACACGAGCCCGGCCGCGACCATGGCGAGCATGAAGCGGAACAGGGAGTTGCCCAGCGGTTGCAGGCGTCGCCAGGGCTCGCGGATTTCGCCCGCGTTGCGCGCAAGATTGTCGAGAAACATGAACTGCCCGCGCGACCTGATCCAGAGCATCGCAACCCCGAGGGCCAGGACGGCGGCCACGGCAAGGGCGATCTGAATCCTGTACTCCAGCGCCGTTTCCACAAGCCCGGCAAGACCGCTGCCGCCGTCATCGTCGCCGGCCGGCAGGCTGTTGACGCCGGAGAACGTGAAGAAATCCGCGCCGAGCATGGCGGTGAATCCCATGCCGCACCACTTCACGAAGTCGAACGGCGAAAAGAGGATGCGCCTGGTTGTTTGAATCGCCCTTCCGACAGGCTCGATTATGTCAATTTTCATGTCATTTCGCCGCTTGCCGGGGCTCGGTGACGTTGTGGGATCAAGGCGCCGCGCTGTCAGGCGGCGCGAGAACAACGCGGAAGCCTATGACCTGGTTCGTGCCGTTCGGCGCGCACTCGCTGCGCCAGTCGGTTTTGAGAAGGTGCCTCTGGTAATTATCCCAGCAGCCGCCCATTATGACCCGCGTCCCGTATTCTTCCGAGAACTCGTCGCGGCACCATTCCCACACATTTCCGCCCATTCCGAAAACGCCCAAAATGTTTGACCCGCTGCTGGCGACCGGCGCGGAAACCACGAACTTGTCTGTGTGGCCGCGGATGACCTTGTCGTGTGTAAACAGGCGGACCGGCGCCCACAGCCCCTCTTCGCCGCGGTAGTTCCAATCGTTCGGCGGCGGCCACTCGTTGCCCCACGGAAACTCGCGGGCGTCCCCGCACCGCGCGCAGGTTTCCCATTCCTTTGCGGATGGCAGCCTGAACAGCCAGCCCTCGGGCCACTTGCCTTTAATCCGGCGCGTCAGCCATGCGCAATACTGCCGGGCCTGGTTCCAGGACACGTAGACGGCGGGCTGATCGTCACCGTCCAGAACGTGGCGCGCCCATGGCTTGCTTACGTGCGACGTGTTGAACCTGCGGTACTGCCCGTTTGTCACCTCGTATTTGCCGACCCAGAACTTCAGCGCCTCGATCCAGACCAGGGCCAGCTCGACCCCGGACCCGAGCGCGATTGTCCCGGACTGCCCGGGCTCGAGCGCCGGGAATTCGGGCTCCGGCCGGGACTCCGCGGCGTCGGCCCCGGCCTCCGATTCGGCGAAGATATTAAGCGAAATCAAGGCCGCGCTCGAACATACGGCAATCCAACGCATCCACATGGCGGCTTTCCTCTGCGCGCGGGTTTGATATCCGGCAGCATGGTAATTTCCGCCGTGCGCCGGGGCAAGGATATTCTGCGTTCAGGCAAACGCGGGAGGGAGAGGTTTGCCACAGAGGTCACCGAGAGCACGGAGGGCGTGGTTCGTGAAGGCATGCGTTTTAAAGAGAATATCCAAAAGCGAAGGACGAGGGGATAGGATATAGGGGAGAGGGAAGAAGTTTTGGGTTTTGAGTTGGGAGGGGGAAATCGCTATCGAAATCGGGATCGGGGTTCAGGGTTCAGGACTTGGAGAGCCCTGGGGACAGACAAACCGTCTGCGACCACGGGGGCTTGAGTCCCTTGCGTCCCTGGAGTCCCGAAGGGCAGACAAACCAGCCCTGCGCTCGCGCCTCTGCGCCCCTGCGGGAGAAATGCTTTTTTCTTCGGCGGCCGAGGCCCGTACTTCGCCGAAGCGGCTTCGAAGAGCAAGCCGTCCGCTCTCCAGGGGGAATGCGGCAGGCGCCTCTGCTGTAGCCGCGGCTGCTGTGCGGCGCGCTTGGCCGCCACCGTGGCAATCTTTTCGTGTTGCTGTACCATGCGGCGTTATAATATGCTCTTAACCGGGACAATTGAATTCTGACTCTTGAAACCTGTCTGCTTGAGAAATAACAGATGAGCATTGATTTCAGCGCGGAGCGCTGGCTGGCAATCAAGGACAATTACCGGCGTTGGTGGGCGGGGGAACTGGATAGGCCCCTGATCCAGATCGAGCTCTCGGGCCGGGCGCCCGAGCGCGAGAAGCCGGACATTCCCTGGCATCATTTCAGCAGCTTTTACGATTTTTCCGTGCCGGCCGGGAAAATCGTGGACTGGTTCGAGTACAACCTCGAAAGCACAGTGTTTCTCGGGGACAGCTTTCCCCACGTGATTCCTTATTTCGGCCCGGGCGTGACCGCGGCTTACCTCGGGGCGGAGCTTGTCAACAGCCCGGATGAGAGCACCGCCTGGTTCCGCCCGCGCGCGGAGATTCCGGCATCAAAATTGCGGCTGCGCCTGCTGCCGGATGAGCCTTGGTGGCGGCGGACAATCGAGATTTACCGCGCCGCCCAGGCGCGCTTCAAGGGCCTTGTCCAGCTGGACATGACTGACCTTGGCGGCAACCTTGACATCGCCGCGTCGTTCCG
>JAAZAB010000382.1 GCA_012514555.1 Lentisphaerota bacterium | reverse complement strand
TTCACATAAACATCTTGCAGCGAGCGAAGACAACCGCGGAGCAGTTGAACTGCTCCATATAGGTTCAGTAGTCAGAATGCGGATGCCTGTCGCAGGTATAATCGCAACCTATGCTGAATGCTGACTCCTGTTTTCTGTTTTCGAGGACGAAGGACGAGGACGAGGACGAGAATGTCTGTTCCCGCCCCGCGCTCGGCAGCGACAAGATGTCCTTTTTCGATGACAACCTGTCGCCTGTTTTGTTTCTGACGCCGGAGTTTTTCGTTTCATTTTCAGTACCTATTCATGTACCAGGATTCAGGGTTCAGGAAATCAAGAACGGTGATTCGCATGAATTTTGAGGCTGCCGGCCATTACACTCCGAAAAGGCCTGCAATTCCCCTGAATCCCGAACCCTATCCTCCTGAGTAATTACCTTTTTTGTTTGCTCTAAAAGCCGTTTTTTCCAGGGCAATCTGTCCATATTTCTTCTCTCCCGCCTTGCGCCTGAGCTCCGCCATCCCGTGTTGGCATGTTTGTTGCTTTCAGGGTTAGCGGTTTTCTGCAAGGTTAATCCCGAAACACCCGGACATGGGTCAAAACATGATCGGCAAGAGACACAGGTGGGTTGCGATTGGATTGTGCGCGCTTGGAACGCTTGTTGTGGCGCAGTCGGTTTTCATTGCGGGCCTTCTTCATGACGGCGCATTCACTTCCAACGGGGTGTTCGATCGCGCGAAAGGGTGGCTGGGGTGGGGGGAACCAAGCGAGCCGGAAAAGAATCCGGAATCGGATCACCTTGTTTTTCTTGGCGATGATGTCCGGCGCATGCACGATCAGATCAACCGGATGTTCGCGGAATCATTTGCCCATTTCGGGCAGCCCGGCTTTTCCTCCAACGCTTCCCCGTCCCGGAACGTGCGGATTTCGCCGCCGTTTCCCCACGAATCGTCCCTGTAACACATGCGCCGGCTGCAGGACGAAGTTGACCGGACTTTTCGCAATGCCTTTCGGGACATGCGTCGAATGGGGCCCTCCCTGCCGTTTGACCGGGGATGGGAGAGCCTCGGGATATCATCGTCCATGAATGTCGAAGACCGCGGCTCGGAATTCGTGGTTACGGTTCACCTTCCGGGCGCGGACAGGAGCCGGATACAGGCGGAAACACAGGGGCGAATGCTGTCTGTTGTGGTCGGACCCGCAAAGGGCGCCGATTCCCGCGCCCCCGGCGGCGAAGCGCCGTTTGAGCATGAGTCGTTTCATTCCCGCCTGCTTCTGCCGGAGCCGGTGGATGAGGACCGGATGCAAACCGAATACAGCGAAGGGGTCCTGACGATCAGGCTGCCGAAGAAATCCGTTGTCGCGGACGAGGCGAACGCTGAAAAACAGGATTGACAAGGCCGGCTTGATAGCGGAGGCTTGCCCCTCTTTTTATCAAGCGGGCCATCAATAGAGGAGAAAGAGCCTAATGCTAGAAGTCAAGAATCTGCGGAAGACGTTCGGCGCGATTCGCGCGGTGAACGATGTTTCCTTCAACGTGGAGCGCGGTGAGGTGCTGGGATTTCTCGGCCCGAACGGCGCCGGAAAGACAAACACGATGCGCATGATCACCGGGTTTCTCCCGCCCACCTCCGGGACGGCCATCGTGAACGGGTTCGATATACGGACTTCGCCGCTGGATGCCAAGAAGCAGATAGGGTATCTCCCCGAGAACGCCCCGGTTTATTCCGAAATGACCGTGTTCAACTACCTGCGGTTCATAGCGGAAATCCGCGGGTTCACAGGCGCGGCCCGCGATGCGCGGGTGGGCGGGACCGTGGAGAAGTGCCGGCTCGACGGCGTGCGAAACCAGTCCATCGGAACCCTGTCGAAGGGATACAGGCAGCGCGTCTGTTTCGCCCAGGCCCTGCTTCACGACCCGGCCGTGCTCATAATGGACGAGCCCACCGACGGGCTGGATCCGAACCAGAAGCGCGTGGTTCGCGACATGATCAGGGACATGGCGAGGGAAAAGGTGATCGTTCTGTCCACTCACATACTTGAGGAAGTGGACGCGGTCTGCTCCCGGGCGGTAATCATAAGCCATGGCCGGATAGCGGCAAACGCATCCCCGGACAGCCTGCGGAGGCGCAGCGCCATGCACGGCGCCGTGGAGATACTGCTCGACAAGCCTCTGCCCGAAGCGGCCACCTTGCTGCGGAGCCTGCCCTCGGCCGCATCTGTCCAGGAGGAAGGCGGGCGGTTCGTGGTGATGGCAAAAGACAAGGACCGCCTGTTCCATGACGTTTTTGCGCTGGTCAAGGGCGGTTCCTGGGCAATAGGCGGGATTCGCGTGCTCGACGGCCGCCTCGATGACGTGTTTCGCGACCTGACGATGAACGACAACGGCACGGCGCGGCCCGAATCCGCGGCCTGATCTTGAAAGGAGTATGTTCAATGGATGCTGTTCGCAATACCAAGGCCATTTTCAAGCGGGAGCTCGCGTCCTATTTCGAGTCCCCGGTGGCATACGTGTTCCTGGTCGTGTTCCTGGTGCTTGTCCAGTTTCTGACGTTTTTCATCGGCAATTACTACGAGATGAACCAGGCCGACCCGAGGGGCTTTTTCTTCTGGCATCCCTGGCTTTTCCTGATCCTTGTTCCGGCCGCTTCCATGCGCCTGTGGTCCGAGGAGCGCCGCACGGGCACCATAGAAACGCTGCTCACGCTCCCGGTCTCGCTTTTCCAGGCGCTCCTGGGCAAGTTCCTTGCGGCCTGGGTCTTCATCGGGCTGGCGGTTCTTCTCACCTTCCCGATAGTCCTGGCCACCGCCTATCTCGGGGCGCCGGACAAGGGGGTGATTGTAGGCGGCTACCTGGGCAGCCTGCTCCTGGCCGGCACCTGCCTGTCGGTCGGAATGTTCACTTCCGCCCTCACGCGCAACCAGGTGATAAGCTTCGTTCTGTCCGTCGTAATCTGCCTGTTTCTGCTTTTGGCCGGCTGGCCCCCGATAACGGACATGTTCGTGAAATGGGCGCCGCGCCTGGTGGAACTGGTCGCTTCCTTCAGCTTCATGTCCCACTATTTTTCGATGCAGCGGGGCGTGATAGACCTGCGCGACCTGGCCTATTTTGCCAGCGCGATGATCTTCATGCTTGCGGCAACGCACCAGGTCATCGAGAACAGAAAAGCGGCCTGATCCGGCCCGTCACCCGTGGAACTAAACGAACACCCTGCAATGAATAAAATCACAAAAATAGGCATCTGGAAGGTCAGCGGCAGCCTCGCCGGCCTGCTCGCGCTCCTGGCCATTCTTGTCGGCGCCAACCTGCTGATCGGCTCGTTCCGAGGCGCGCGCGTGGACCTGACGGAAGACAGGCTGTACACCCTCTCCCAGGGAACCCGCGACGCGCTCGCCAAGCTTGAAGAGCCCGTCACGCTGATGTTCTTCTTCAACCGCAGCTCGCCCGAAGTGCCGCAGCCCCTGAAGCAGTTCGCCTCGCAGGTGGAGGATTTGCTCGGCGAGTACGCGCTTGCGGCGCGCGGCAAGGTGGCCGTGGAGAAATACGATCCCAAGCCGGACTCTGAAGTCGAGGAGCTTGCCATGTCCCACGGGATATCCAGGCAGGTGCTCGGCATGATGGGCCCCTCTGTTTTCATGGGCCTCGTGGCCCGCGCCGGCGACCGCGAAGCCGCGATTCCCTTCGTGGACCCGCGGACCGAGGAGCTGATGGAGTACAGCTTCACGCGCCTCATAACGCAGGTGGCCGTTCCCAAAAAGCCCGTGCTGGGCGTCCTGAGCAGCCTGCCCGTACTCGGCAGCCAGCCCGCCCCCTATGCAATGCCGGGCCAGCGTCCCGCCGCCCAGCAGCCCTGGATCGTGTTCAAGGACCTCAAGGAAACATGCGAAGTTCGGGAAGTGCCGGTTGATGCCGAACGCATCGACCCGGACATTGACGCGCTCGTCCTGGTGCATCCCAAAGACCTGTCCGAGCGCGCGCTTTACGCGATCGACCAGTTCGTGCTTCGCGGCGGGCGCCTGATTGCGTTCGTGGACCCCATGTGCATAGCCGATCTCAACCAGCAGCAGCCGGCAATGAACATGATGGGACCGCGCGGCTCCTCGGACATAAACCGCCTTTCCTCGGCATGGGGCCTGCGCATGGACAGCACGCGGCTCCTGGCGGACATGAAGGCGAGCACTCCCATACGCCGGGGCCCGACCGAGGCCGAGGACAGCCCGGTTTTTCTAAGCCTGCGCGAGGACAACCTCAACAGGTCGGACGTGTCCTGCGCCCAGGTCAAGTTCATGGTTCTTCCCCTGGCCGGATGTTTCACCGGCGAGGTCGCCAGAGGCCTTTCGCTCACGACGCTGGCGGTCTCCTCGCGCGAGTCCGACCTTGTCAGCTCCTTTGCCATGCAGATGGGCGCCGACGCCATCCGCGAGCAGTTCAAGAGCCGCAACGAGCAGCTCAACATTGCCGTGCGCATACGCGGAAAGTTCACCACCGCGTTCCCTGACGGCCGGCCCGCTGATCCCGCCGACACAAACGCCGCGCCCGCCGAGGCCGATCCCGACTTTCTCAAGGAAAGCTCCGGAAATGGCGCGGTCGTCCTGGTGGGCGACGTCGACATGCTGACGGACGCTTACACGGTCCGGGAGCTGGAATTCTTCGGAAACGTGGCCTACCAGCCGGTAAACGACAACATGGCTTTTGCGCTCAACCAGGTTGACTTGGCTGTCGGCAACCCGGACCTGATGGCCGTTCGTTCCAGGAACCGCATCGACCGCTCGTTCGACAAGGTCCGGGACCTCGCCGAGATCGCCCAGAAAAAATACGACGCCGAAGAGCGCCAAATACAGGAGCGGCTGTCCGAGGTCAACCAGAAGCTCGAAGCCCTGCAGTCCCGCAAGGACCAGAGCCAGCGCTTTATCCTCAGCCCGGACCAGAAGAAGGAGATCGAGGGCTTTCGGAAGGACCAGGTGGCGTACCAGAAGCAGCTGCGCGAAATACGGAAGAACCTGCGCGAGGGCATTGAAACGCTTGGCGTCCAAATCAAGGCCCTGACCATCCTTGCCATGCCCTGCCTGGTCGTCCTGGCCGGCATTCTCCTGCACATGTTCAGGCTCTCCAAGCTTCGCGCCGGAAAATAACGTTCAGGACAAATCATCCAAAAGAGAATTGAGGAGACATCCGAAAACCATGAAAGCCAAGCAGCTAGCGACACTTGTGATTCTGGCCGTTGCCGTGGGGACCCTTGCTTACGTGTCCCGGCAGCAGGGCCAAAAGCGGTACCAGCCCTCGCCCCTGATCGGAAAGAACGCCTTCCCTGATCTTCCGGTCAACGATGTCAGCAGGCTCGAAATCGTCAATGCCGGCTCGACCTCCGTTGTGGCCCGGGCCGAGGACGGCAGGTGGGGCGTTCCCGGCCGCTGGAATTATCCGGCGGATTTCGACAAGATTGCCGACACCCTGGTTATGCTTTCCGAGCTGAAAATCAAGCAGGTCCTTCAGCCCGCGCCCGGTCAGCTGGCGGCATTCAAACTTCAGGCCCCGGGCGCCGCGGCGCCCGGGGAGGAGACCGGGGTGGAAGTGCGGCTCCTCGGCGCCGGAAGCGAAGCCATTGCCTCCTTTGTGATCGGCAAGGAGCGGATGCGCCAGCCGCCGGCCGGCGGCGATCCGATGATGAGCTTCGGCGCCTTTCCGGACGGCCAGTATATCCGGCAAGGCGATGGCCCAATCCTCCTGGTTTCCGGACGCCTCGGCGACCTGGCCGACCCTGACAGGCGCTGGCTCGATGAGGACTTCATCAGCGTGCCCGCCTCCGATATCATGGAAATGACGGTCGTTGGCCCGGACCGCGCCGAAATCAAGCTGGAGCGCAAGGCGCCGGGCGAGTCGCTCCTGGTCAGCGGGATCGCGACAAACCAGGAGGCTGACGAAACAAAGGTGAACCAGATGGCAGGCGCTTTCAGCTACCTTGGGTTTGACGACGTGGCCGACCCCGGATCGCCCGCGGAAAAACTCGGCCTTGCCAAGCCAGTCCGCGTAACCGCGCGCACCCAGGCCAACCGGACTTACTTTTTCGACATCGGCGCGCCCGTTTCCGAGTCGAACCCGGACCGTTACGTCAAGGTTTGGAGTTCATACGCTGCCGTTCCCCTGACCAATGCGCCGGCCGACGAAAAGCCCGACGAGGCGGCTCGCAAAGCCCAGGAAGACCGCCGCAAGGCGCATGCAGAGGAAACAGCCGCAATGTCGCGGGAAACCGCATCCTTCAACGAGCGCACGACCAACTGGGTGTTCATCGTGAAATCGGACAGGCTGGCTCCGCTTCTTGTCAAGCGCGACGAAATCGTCACGATCAAACCCGCTGAAAGCAACGCGCCCTCCTCGAACGCCGTTTCCGCGGCCAAGGCTGCTCCGGCGGCCAAGCCCGCAGCAAAGGAAGCGCCGGCGAAAAAATTTGAGGCCACACCGGCGCCCGCGCCCGCGGCAAAGGAAACACCTGCGGCCAAGGCTGCGCCCGCGAAAAAAGTTGAGGCCACTCCGGCGCCCGCGCCCGCGGCAAAGGAAGCGCCCGCAGCCAAGGAAGCGCCCGCGGCCAACCCTGAGGCCAAGTCTGCGCCGGCTAAAAAAGTTGAGGCCACACCGGCGCCGGCGCCCGCGGCAAAGCCTGCTCCGGCGGCCAAGCCCGCGGCAAAGGAAACACCTGCGGCCAAGGCTGCGCCCGCGTCGGCCTCGAACGCCTCCGGGGCGGCAAACAAGCCGGGCGTGGAAGAAAAGAAGTGAATCCGGATTTTGCGTTTGAAAAACGAACAATACTTATAATGGGTAAACCATCAGGTTTTTACAACTGCATTGCGTTTGAATTGCCATGAACGAAAAAGTGCGGGTGAGCTGTTTTAAAAGAAGTTCATTTTTCAAACCACGAGGGATTGGCCATAGTGCGGCATCTGCTGTGTTGTAGCGGGTTCGGAGTATGTCAATACACCTTCACCCGCTACGCCTTGCATCTGCCGCACTCTGACCAATCGCAAAATCCGGGGTGATGTTTCGGCGGAACCTGCATAGCCGCCCGGCCGCCGGGCCGGCGCGCCTGCGGCCTGCCGCTGATGTCCTCCTCAAAGGACAAGGGGAAAAACATGGAATACCAGGATATCGCTAAAATAACAGACGTCATTCACGACCAGGCCAAGGCGATTGAGGCCCTGCGCCAGGAGGTCATGAAGGTCATTGTCGGGCAGGAGAAACTGCTGGACCGCATGCTTGTCGGCCTGCTGACCGGGGGGCACGTTCTGCTCGAAGGCGTGCCGGGCCTGGCAAAGACCACTGCGGTCAAAACCCTTGCCCATGCGCTTGGCCTCCAGTTCCAGCGCATCAGTTTCACGCCCGACCTCCTCCCGGCAGACGTGGTGGGAACCATGATTTACAATCCGCGGGAGGGCACCTTCTCCGCCCGTCGCGGCCCTGTCTTCACCAACCTGCTGCTGGCCGACGAAATCAACCGCGCTCCGGCCAAGGTCCAGTCCGCCCTGCTTGAAGCCATGCAGGAGCGGCAAGTCACCATGGGCGACCAGACCGCGCGGCTGCCAGATCCGTTCCTCGTCCTGGCGACGCAGAACCCGATCGAACACGAGGGCACCTATCCTCTGCCCGAGGCGCAGGTGGACCGCTTCATGCTCAAGTGCCGGATCGATTACCCATCGAAGGACGACGAGCGCCGCATCATGAACCGTTTCACGCGCGCCGGCGACCTGGATGTCAAGCCCGTGATGTCCGCGGACCAGCTCATGGCGCTGCGCGGGCTTCTCGAGCACGTGTACTGCGACGATAAGGTGGGCGATTACATCCTGGACATCGTGTTTGCCACGCGCAGCCCGAAGGATTACGGGCTCAAGATCGGCCACCAGATCGAGTACGGCGCCTCACCGAGGGCGACTTTATACCTCAACCTCGCCTCGCGCGCCAACGCCCTGCTTCGCGGCCGGGGCTACGCCACGCCGCAGGACGTGAAGGAAATCGCCCACGACGTGCTCCGGCACCGCATCATTGTCACCTACGAGGCCGAGGCCGAGGATGTCACCAGCGACGATGTAATTGACGCAATGCTGTCGGAAATTCCCGTGCCCTGACCCGGGCCGGCCGGCGTTCCTTCGGAGCGGCGCATGTCCATTGATACAAAAGAACTCATGCGCCAGGTGGGGAAGATCCGCTTCTTCACGAAAAGGCTCGTCGACGATCGCATGTCGGGCGAATACCACTCGGTCTTCAAGGGGCACGGGATCGAGTTTGACGAGGTCCGCGAATACGTTCCGGGCGACGATATTCGGACCATTGACTGGAACGTGACAGCCCGCATGGGGCACCCGTTCATCAAGCGCTTCAGCGAGGAGCGCGAGCTGACCGTGATGTTTCTCGTCGACGTCTCAGGGTCAATGTGCTTCGGATCGGGCGCGCGCCCCAAGGCTGAACTGGCCGCGGAAGTCACCAGCCTGCTCGCCCTGGCCGCCATCAAGAACCAGGACAAGGTCGGCATGATCCTGTTCAGCAACCAGATAGTGAAGTACTTGCCGCCCCGCAAGGGCCGGACGGCCGCCATGCGCCTTGTCCGCGAGGCGCTCGCAGCCGAGGAAACCCGCCACGGCACCGATATTGCCGGGGCGCTCGCTTTCCTTACCAAGGTCCAGAAGAGGAAAATCGTCGTTTTCCTGATTTCCGACTTCATGTCCGGCGACTACGAAAAGGAGCTTCGCATGGTCGCCCGCCGGCATGACCTGATCGTCTGCCACCTGTCGGACCCGAGGGAAAAAGACCTTTCCGACGCCGGCGTTATCGAGGTGCAGGATCCCGAGACAGGCTTCGTATTCATCGTTGACACTTCCTCCGCGGCGGTGCGCAAAAAGTTCCGGGAACGCGCTCAAGCGGAGAACGCGGCGCTCGACGCATCGTTCAAGCGTCTCAAGGTTGACAGCCTCTCGCTTTCCACCGACCGGCCGTATATCGACGATATCAGGCGCCTGTTCCGGCTCCGCCAAAAACGGGCGCAGCGCATGTGAGCGTGTTTTATTAATTTTCGGCGAACAGGGATGCAATGTCCAGGCAATGATGACCCGCTTATTCATCCGAATGTTCGCGACGCCGCTGCTTTGCGCCTCGTGCCTTGCCGCGGCGGCCGCCACAAATTCCCTTGCCCCGGGCCAGGCCAGGATCGAGACGTTCCGGCATGGCGATGTCGAGGTCACGCTTGCCGTTGAGCCTGCCACGATTTCGCTGGACCGCGACGTGCAGCTGACGATTCGCGCCAGCTCGCCCGACGGCATTGATGTCGAGCTGCCGTCCCTTGACAAGCGACTGGCGGGGCTTGAGATCATACGGAGCTATGACCGTGAGCCGGAGCGGTCCGGCGGCAGGGTCGTCAGGGAACGCTGCGCGCTGCTCGCGCCCGTCATGGCGGATGAATACCGCATCGCGCCGCTCGTTGTGCGCTATTCCGGATCAGCGGCCGGACAGGCGGAAACAAACTGGTTCCCGACCCGGCCTGTTCGGCTTGAATCAGCTCCGCTCCTTTCGGAAAAGACAGCCGGCGCAATAGGGGACATCGTTCCGCCCGTGTGGATTCCGCCGTCGTGGAAAACGGCGGCCTTGTGGTGCCTGCTTGTCCTGGGCGTTCTCCTTGCGGCATGGCTGTGCGTCCTTGCTGCCCGGCGCATCCGGAACGCGATGCGCCTTCGCGGCCTTTCGCCCCGCGAGCGCGCGCTCCGCGAGCTGGCCGAGCTGCTGTCCAAGCGCCTTGTCGAGCGGAACAAGGTCAAGGATTTTTACGTTGAGCTGACAATGATCGTCCGGCGCTACATCGAGCGCGCGCACGGGATCCGGGCGCCCGAGCAGACCACAGAGGAATTTTTGGAGGCCGTGGCGCGGGATTCGCGCTTCACAGCGGAAGTGGTGCGCAGGCTGCGAGCCTTTTTGGAATCCGCGGACCTGGTGAAGTATGCGGCTTTTCGCCCGGCCGAGCCGGTCGTCGCAGGCGCAGTCAGGACGTCACGCGAATACATAGATTCCGATGCGGCCCACGCCGGAGAAAACACGGCATGATCCACTTTCAACAGCCGCTTGCATTGCTGCTTTTCCTGCCCCTGGCGGCGGCGGCCCTTGCGCTGCTCAGGCCGCGGCGGGTCAGCGCGCTTCTTTTCGCGCCCGCGGCATGGCTGCCCGCGCCCACGCCCGGCTGGCGCGTGCTGGCCGCCAACCTTGTTCCTTTCCTGTGGCTGGCCGGCATTGCGCTGTGCATAATTGCCCTCGCCCGCCCGCAGACCATACTCTCGAAGTCCAGCAGGCGCTCCGACGCCATTGCCATACAGATGGCCGTTGACGTCTCGGGCTCCATGCAGGCGCTTGACCTGTCGCTCCGGGACAAGACAAGGACCAGGCTCGACGCGGTCAAGGAGGAATTCGCGCGCTTCGTCTCGCTCCGGCCCGACGACCTTGTGGGGCTCGTGACCTTCGGCGGGTTTGCGACCAGCCGCGTTCCGCTGACCCTGGATCACGCCGCTCTTCTCCACGTTCTATCCGGCGTCCAGATTCCGCGGCAGAACCTGGGCAGCGACGGCAGGGTTGCCAACGAGGAGGAGCTGCTCACTGCCGTGGGAGACGGCCTCGCCACGGCTTGCGCGCGCATCGCGGATGCGCCGGTCAAATCCAGGATCGTGGTGCTGCTCAGCGACGGCGAGTCGAATACGGGCGTTGTCAAGCCGCTCGAAGCCGCAAAGGCCGCCAAGGCGCTCGGCATCAAGGTCTACACCATAGGCGTAGGATCCAACGGCAAAGCTCCCTTCATGGCGCGCGACATGTTCGGGTCGAGCTTCGTGGTGTACCAGCCGGTTAGCATCGACGAGAAGACCCTTTCCGAAATAGCCGGCATCACGGGCGGGCGGTATTTCAACGTGCGCGATCACAAGGGCATGGAGCAGGCCCTGAACGAGATAAGCAAGCTTGAGAAGACCCGCATTGACCGCGAGGTGTTCAACCTTTACAGGGAATGGGCGGCATGGCTCCTTGCTCCCGCCGCCGCGCTGATCGCGCTTGCGGCCATCATGGGCATGACAATAACGCGAGCCATCGCCTGACTGACTTTGGGATTCGCATATGCAGTTTCAATTTGAACATCCCCTGCTGCTTTTCCTGCTGTGGCTTGTTCCGGCAATCGCGCTCCTGCTTGCGGCGGCTTTCCGGCGGTCGGAGCGGAGGCTGGAGAACTTCGTTTCCGCCGCCATGCGAGCCAGGCTCAGCCCGCCGCGGGGCCGCGGCCGTTTCGCCGCGCAGCTGGCGCTTCTCGCGCTTGCGCTCGGCCTGGTGCTCATCGCGATGGCGCGGCCCAGGTGGGGAATGCGCGACGAGCGCGTTTTCCAGCGCGGGCGCGACCTGGTCATCGCCGTGGATGTCTCCCAGTCCATGCTGGCGCGGGACGTGCATCCGACCCGCCTGCATCGGGCCAAGGCCGATCTGACCGACCTCCTGCGCGAGTTGCGCGGCGATCGCGCCGCTATCATAGCGTTCCGGAGCAAGGCCGTCCAGGTCTGCCCGCTCACAACCGATTACGCGTTCCTCGAATATGCCCTTGACGCGCTTTCGCCGGAATCCGCGCCGCGTGGCGAAACCGACATCGGCGACGCCATAGACAAGGCTGTGGCCGCGTTCGAAACGGATTCCGGATCGCACCGCGCGATGATCCTCATCTCGGACGGCGAGGACCTGGCCGGCAGCGCCATTGCCGCCGCGGAGCGGGCGAAGGATCGCGGAGTGGCCATTTTCACGGTCGGGCTTGGCGATGCCGGGGGCTCGCGTATTCCGTCCAGCGGCACGAACGACTTTCTCAAGTTCCAGGGCGCTGATGTCGTGACCCGCCTTGAAAATGAAACGCTGATCAAGCTTGCTGAAATCACGGGCGGCGCTTATGTCCCGGTCGGGGTGGGGAACGTGAGGCTTGGCACGCTCTACAAGGACCACTTGCGCAAGCTGGCGTCCATAGATAACGAGGAGGCGATTCAGCGCCGGGCAATCGAACGTTTCCAGGTATTCCTGCTTCCGGCCGTGCTCGCCCTTTTCGCCATTGCCTTTTTGAGCCGGGGCCGCATGCCCATGCGCGCGCGGCCGGCGCCCTGGCAGCCTTTGCCCGGCGCCATCCGCGGGAGCCCGGCGAATCCCAAAATGACGGCAGGCCGGGGAAGCGCCGCGGCCGGATGCCTCGCCTTCCTGCTTGCGCTCGGGTGCGCGCCCGCCTCAATGGCCGCTGACGAAACCGGCCAGGTTGCCGGAGCCGCTTCCGATCCGGTCCCGGCGTCCAATGCCCCGGCTCCGGCCGCCGCCGTTGCGCCCGCGAGGCAGGGCCGGGACGCCGCGCGGCGCGCGCAGGAATTATATGCGCTAGGCCGCTACGAGGAATCGGCAAAAATGTACCTCGATGCGCTTTCGAGCTCGTCGCTCCGCTTACAGGAAGACTTCCTGTTCAACGCGGCATGTGCGCTCTACAAGGCCGGCAGCTATGAGGCTGCGGCAGACCGCTTCAAAGAGCTGGTTTCGCGCTCGGACAACGGCATTGCGCCGAATGCGAACTACAACATGGGCTGCGCCTTGTTCCAGGCCGCCGACAAAATGCCGCAAGGGACAAACGCGGAGGCCGACGCTTCCGTCCGCCTTGAAGCCCTCGAAAAAGCCGGACGCGCTTTTCAGCAGTCGCTGCGCCGAAAGCCGGATTTCGCCGCCGCAAAGCGAAACCTCGCGGTTGTGGCCGACGCCGCGCCCGGGGCGCGCGAGCGCCTGCGCACGGCGCGCCTGATGGCGCGCTATGGAAATATGCCTCCCGCCCGGATTGCCGGCGAGCTTCTCCGCAACCAGCGCTCGGTGCTGGAGCAGTTGGAGACCGCGCTTACCAATGCCGGCCCCAGCCGAATTGGCCAGTTCGAGAGCATTGCCGCGCTTCAAAAAGAAAATGCCGAAATTATCCATCCGCTTCGCGCAGGCCTGTTGAACGCGGTCCAATCGCAGGCCTCCCAGCCGGGCGCGACCCAGGCCGTGGCCAACATCCAACTGCACCTTGACGCGCTGGGCAACGTCATGCTCGATGCCTCCTCCGCCCTTCGCGACCTCGACGAATCCGCGGCCGGACCCGCGGCAGACGCCCAAAAAGGCGCGTTCCTGCTTTGGCGCATGATCGCCGATTACGCGGAGTTGATCCGGGAGGATATCCTGCTTCAGAGCAATGCCCTGGCCCAAACCCGGGCTTTTCTCACGAACGCGCCGCCTGCCGCAGGCGCCGCCGCCCTGGGCACGGACCTGGCCGAAGCCCGGGCGCTCACGGGGCTCTTTTCCGAGCGGTTTGCCCTCGCCTTTCCCTCCAACGCCGTTGCGGGCGCAGCCGGCGCGCCTGGGGCCGCGCAGGAAAGCCCTGGCGCCACCAATGAGCCGCCGATGACCCCGGAAAAACGCGAAAAAATACTCGCCCTAGCGCGCGATGCCGAAAATGAGCAGGTTGCCGCGGTAAACGCGATGTCTTCTACAAACCTCCCGGCCGCCATTCCGCATGAATCAAAGGCGCTGGATTTGCTCCTGGAAATCGAAAAGCTCCTCCCGCGTGATCAGAACCAGGATCAACAGCAGAACCAGGACCAGAAGCAGGACCAGGATCAGCAGCAAAACCAGGATCAACAGAAGAACCAGGAAAAAGATAAGAAGGAAGATGGCGGGCAGGACCAGGACAAACAGGATTCAAAGCAGGAATCCAAGCCAGAGCCTGAACAAGAGCAACAGCCTGAACAGCCGCAGCCCAAGCCTGAGCCTGAAAAGAACGGGGACG
>JAAZAB010000381.1 GCA_012514555.1 Lentisphaerota bacterium | reverse complement strand
CCGGCCGGCAGGGAATCCTCCGACGCGGCCGCCGCGCTCTACACCATTCTCATCCAGTTCCTGGGCGCCGAGTCCGAAGCCTTCCAGATCATGAACACCGACGGCGAGAAATTCCGCGGAAGCGACGCCGCCAGGCGCTTTGACACCTGGTTCCTGGACAAGTGCCAGGCTGCCGGAGACTTCGGCGCATGCGTGAAGCGCCTGGTTTCCATTTATGGCGACAAGATGGAGCCGGAGCGCGAGAGATATTTCCATGGCCACAGCCTCGCCTGGGCAATGGAATCCATCAAGCGCCCCGGCGCCCAGCACTTCACCGCCCTGCCGGACATTCGAACCCTTGCTCCCCTCATCCGCGCCGAAGGGCCGGCCAAGCTCAAGTACGCGTTCTACCTCGCCAACCTGGAATTCAAGGCGGCCACGCTTGGGAAGGCGGCGGAGGACGCCGCGCAAGCCTTTAACCCGGTCATGGCCGCCGCAAAGGCCTATTTTGACGCCGCGCCTTCCAAGGACACCCTTCTCGACATCGAGGACGTGTTTTCCGCCGGCTTCAAGGCCGCCGAATGGCAGCTGGCCCAGGCCGCCAAGCGCGATTTCTTCGCGCAGGCCTTCTCCAGGCTCCCGCCGGGGGACAAAATCGAAACAGTGAAATGGATGCAGCCGCACACTTCGAGCCTGCTG
This sequence comes from Lentisphaerota bacterium, assembly GCA_012514555.1. Taxonomy (GTDB): domain Bacteria; phylum Verrucomicrobiota; class Kiritimatiellia; order JAAZAB01; family JAAZAB01; genus JAAZAB01. Next base: position 14,837 of record JAAZAB010000381.1, on the reverse strand, counting down.
ACCCAGGAGCAGATGGCGAAGCTCGTGCTGGCCGAGCCCGCGGCCTTTGCGGGGGCGGCCCAGTTCACCGGCCTGCCCGGCAACCCGGAAGTCTTCAAGAAAATGGCGCCGGCGCTCTCCGGGGAAAGCACTCCTTTCGCGTCCGCCGTCAGGGCGCTCGCCGGCGGCGCCGGCCTTGACGCGGCCGCCACACTGCTTGCGGAAAAGGAATCATGGAACCTGCCGGCCGGGTCCTACCAGGACCTCGTTTCCGGCCCCATGTGGAAGGCAATAAAGAGCTACCCCGGCAACGAGGCTTTGGACCAGGCGTCATTCGACAAAGCCCTTGCGCAGCTCGGCAGGCAGACCCTGTCAAAGACCCCTTTGTTCCTGCTTGACCACAAGGCGGCGGCCGCATACGTCATGGCCATGTGGAACCAGGAAGACAAATCCCAGGTGCCCGGGCTGCTCCAGTCTCTTTCCTGGATTCCATATTCCGAGCAGGAGCGCCTGGCCGTGTTCGATCCCGCCTACAAGGCGTTCGTGAAATGGGCCGGAGAGGTCGGGAGTTCCGCAGCGGCCATCGCCGCCGCAAAGTCCAAGATAGAAGCGTATGACAACGCGCTGCAGGCGAAGAAAAGGGCCGAGGCAGCCAAGGCGTCAGCGAAGACGGACGCAGAGTTAAAGGCGGCCAACTCCGCGTTTTCCGCGGCCGACGCGCTGGCCGCCGCGGCGGCGGGCGCCGCGGCCGACGCCAAGGCTGTCATCGAGAAGCTCGGCGCGCCCACGGCGAACACTCCTGCGCTGATCTCCCCGATAGAGGCCGCTTTCAAGCAGCTTCTCGATCCCGGGACCTTCGCGCCCGACAAGGCGCCGTCGCCACTGTGCAGGAACCTGGCGCTCGCGGCGGCAGCCATTCGCGGGAAGAAGCTGGAGGATTTCGAAAAAGCCGCCGATGCGGCCTATGCCGAGCTCCGCGAATTTCCCGTCAAAAAGACCCCGTTCGGCGGCGCCGCGCTCGAGTTCCTGATGACCAGCCGGCCGCAGATGATTGAAACGATCGATTTCCAGGTGAAAGTCCTGGCCGACCAGCTCGCCCTGTTCGACAGGACCGCGTGCAGCGAGGGCGTCGCCATCTCCCTGAAAGCCATTGCGCTCAACCGCGCCGGCTGGCCGGCGGCCGCCCCGGCAGCGGACCGGCCCCAGGCGACGAAAGTGAACGAGGCCCTCGAAAATCACCTCCTCACCCGGCTTGGCAAGAACATGTTCGACCCGCTCGCATTCGAATGGCTCCGCATGACCCGCAAGGGAAACGGGTGGATTAATGACGACGCCGGGGGCAAGGTGCTCGGCCTGATGATCACGCAGAAGTCGCTTCTCAACGTTCCGTTCCGGCCGAACGGCTGGACGGCGTCCGGAGCATACATGTGGCTGATACGCAACGAATTCCCGAAGCTCAAGGGCCAGTTCCCGCCCGAAACCTTCTTTGACGCCATGTTCCTCGAGGAGTGCGCCAAGTCCAACAGCATGGACATCGCCTACTGGAACATCGGAACGGATTCGAAGGGCAAAATCACATCCTTCGCATCCAAGTGGCTCCAGGGCTTCCAGAAACTGCCCATGGACTTCAAATCATTCACGCCGGACAAGGACCTCTGGAAATGGCACAACATCTGCCTGCGCAGCACCGCGGCGTGGCGCAAGGAGCGCGCCGTTGACGAGGCCGAACGCGGACGCCTCGCGGCCATGCTCGACGCAGCCTGGGGCAAAACCCGGTTCGACGAGTTCGCGATGGGCGAGTATTATTTCCTCGTCGACGCCGACACCTCCTCGCCGGAAGGCCGGAAAGCCTTCTTCGACAAGCTCGGCGCCTTCATTGCCCGCATCCGGGCAGTCCCGTATTCAGCCGCCCCGCCCAGCATGGGCGCCATCGCAAAGCTGGAGAATATCACGGACGCCGAAACAGCCGTACTGCTGGGCATTTTCAAGGACGCCGTTCCCCTGCGGTGGCCGGCCGGCCGGGCAATGGAGGTCCTGCCGCCCGCGCTTCATAACGCGCTGATGGCCCGGGGCCGCCGGGCGGACCTCATGGCGGTGATCCCCTATTTCTGGACCATCGGCCGCGACCTCAGTTTCACGCCCCTGTTCCGCCAGCTCGCCGGATTCGCGAACGCGGCATTCACCACCAACCAGGTCGACCTTGCGGCCCTCTACAGCGGAGCAGGAATGGACATGGCCGGCAGCGCGCTTCCCGAAGACATCAGCGTTCCGCTCCGGAGCATCAAGATGAAGGCCATGGTCGGAATGGGCAACACGATACCGGTGGACCCCACGGACCAGCGCTATCCCGTGTTTGCCGCGCAAACCGCCTTTCTCGCGGGCAATTTCGAGAACGCCCTGACCCTTTACCAGGGGGCCGCCCAGAAGATCCCGGACATGATCAAGGAGCTTGACCCGGAATTCACCCTGTGGCTGGTGGCCAAGGACACCGAGGCCGGCGAGCATAAGCGCGCCGAAAACCTGTGCCGCGCCATGATGCAGTGGATCGAGTCCCTCGCGGAAGGCAACTACGACCGTGAAATCCGCGGCCGCATCATGCTCGCCTATGCGAATATCGCGCTCGCCCGCGAGGAATATCCCAGGGCCCGCGCCCAGCTCGAACGCATTGTCGTGGCCAAGGAGTTCGAGGGCTCAAAAGTCCGAAAGGACGCCGAAATCCGCATCGCCGAAGTGGACCGCCTCGCAAAGAATTACGACGCTGCCATCCAGCGCCTCGAAAAGCTCATACGCAACTCGGACCGCGGCGTGCAAATCGAGGCCGCTTACCAGCTCGCCCTGGTCCGCTTCGAAAAGCAGGAATACGTCGAAGCCAAGGACCTCCTCGACCAGGTCTTCGCCCTCGAGCCGAACCACACCATCGCGCGGATCCTCGCGGCCAGGATAGACCTCGAAATGAAGAAGTACGCCGAAGCCACGGACATCCAGGGCGGCAGCCAGACGGCGCAGAACATACTCGTGCCGGGCCGGCCGCTCAAGATCCAGCTCGACGACAGGACCCTCGCGACGGCAGGCCGGTCAAGCAGCGTGGAAATCCGCATCTGGACGGACTCCGGAGACGAGGAATTCCTATTCCTCCTGCCCTCAGGCGAATCGAAGACCAAGTTCACCGGCACAATGCCCACCAAGCTGGACCCCTTTGACAAGAACGACCACGTCCTCCAGGTCCTGGGCAGGGACGTCATCCACTACGACTACTCCGACGCCTTCAAGCGCGCCAACGACGCCACGAACACCGTGGCACGCACCCTTGAAACGGCGTCCGACTCCCAGCTCGCCGTCACCTCGGGCAGAATCCTCTCGGAAAGCGAGGAAAACCAGTTTTTCCTCGAACAGCTCATCCGCGACCAGCAGGGCTCGGCCAGCATGATAGAGCTCAGGCGCGAAGGAAATATCGTGCGGCCCGGCAACCCCATCTACGTGCGCGTGATTGACTCCGACGCCTCCGTTTCCGCAAAGAAGGACACGGTCAACCTCCAGGTCAGGGCCGCATACAGCGGCGACAAGATAGACTCCTTCCCGATCGAGGAAACCGGAACGCACTCCGGGATATTCCAGGGCCAGATCCCGACGCTCCCGGCGGGCGCAATGGCCTACGCCACCGACAGCGAGGAAGGCAGGCTGCCCATCTACGCCATAATAGCCGCAGGGCAATACCCGCCATGGGAAGCCATGCACAACAACACCCGCCCGAAACTTTTCACGGTGGACCTGAACGACAACGTTCCGCTCGGGAAGCTCGTTCTCACCGCGGACACGCCCGGGCGCCGCCTCAAGAGCTTCGCGATCCAGACGTCCATCAACAACAAGGAATACACCACCGTCGGGGCATGGCCCACGCCCTTCGAAGTCTGGAACGGAACCCCATCCTGGGAGTTCGTCAACCTCCAGACCGCCAACCTGGCTAATTCGATCGCGGCCATCAGGCAATACATCGGCTCCGACAGCGTTGGCCGGGACATCTCCCGCGCCATCGTGCCAATGACAAACCTCTTTGCCAAGCCGGGCTCGACCGTCATGAGCCTGCGCCAGGACAGGATCCCGCTCAAGTGGGCCAAGGACGCGTTCGTCGGCCACTTCCGCGCCGCGTTCTACGTTCCGTCCATCAAGACCCGCACGTTCCAGCTCGACACCAGGGGCCAGACAAAGGACATCAGCTTTTTCTTCACCATTGACAGCCACGACGATTTTGCGTCAAGCGCGAAGAAGAGCAGGTTCACGAGCGGGCGGACGGCCACGCTCCAGCAGGGCCGGCTCACAATCAAAAGGCAGTTCAAGAAGGGCGTGCACTTCGTCAACATCTACTGCAAGGGGCTGAAACAGGCCGACTGCTCCCTGGAGCTGCTATGCGATTCCGACGAGCCGCCGTACATCGTCTCCTGCCCCTCCACAATGTTCGACCCCGGCGCCAACCCGGAAATCGCCCGCGCCCTGCCCAACAGGGCGGCCGCGATAGCTCCCGACAAGGATGGCAACGTCTTCGACATCCAGTTCGCCACCAACACCCAGGCCAGGACCATCCGCTTCGTCCTCAGCGACTTCGAAACGGACGCGCCCGCCATACGTAAAATCGCCCTTTCCGACGCCGCCGGAAAGGCAATCCTTCCCTCCACGAACGACATCCTGGCCTCGGGCCGGAACCAGCTGCTGGAAATCGTCAGCGGCGACAAGATTTCCATCGCCTACGAAGACACCAGGGTCTATACCAAGGGCAGGGAAAAACAGGAAAAGACCATAACCGCCGAGTTCCAGGACGCAGACATAACAGCCTGCGTGACGGTTTTCGAGCCCGGCAGGCCGGACGTGCCGAGAATCACGTCGCTATACCGCTACGTGCCGGGCGAAAAAGTCGAGGTCGCCGTCACCGACCCGGACCACGACATCTCGCCGAAGCGCGATACGCTGTCCTTCAGTGTCAGGACCCAGGTGGGCAAGCCCGTTGAAATCCAGGCGCTCGAAACTGACGAGCATTCAGGCGTCTTCATCGGCGCGCTCTTCCCGGTGCTTGCCGCGCCCCAGCGCCCCAACGAGATCCAGGTCGGGCCCGAGGAGGATCTCATCCTGTCTTTTATGGACCGTGAAAACGTGGACCCGGGCGTGCCCATCGCGCGCCAGGCATCGGTTCCGGCGGCCAGCTCCGCGCCGCCTCAGCTCAGGGTGTATTCCGTCCAGTCCCGGGCCATTGACCCGGCCCGGCTCCTCGCGCTCTCCAACGAGATAGCAAGGCTCCGCTCCGCGCAGGTGGCTGACGCCCAGAAGCGCAAGGAGGAATACATCGCGCCCTCCCGCGAACTCATCGCCACCCGCCCAGTCACCGCCAACGGAACCCAGGCCGTGGCGCTCATACGCGGCGCCCCGATCCTGGCGGAGCTTATATACCCGGTCGAAGCCCGGTCGGGTGTCAGCAGGGCAACCCTGTACGCGCAGACCGCCGCGGACCGCGAAAGGGCCGGCATCGAGCCCGGCGCGCCCTTCAGCCCCGACGTGCCCAACACCACGAACTTCGTCGTCGAGATAGGCGACTTCAGGCCCATCGAGCCGCCGCCCGGATACATATCCATGCTTGTCCAGGGCAATCCCTACGCCGCCTCGCCCGAAATCGAAGGGCGCTTCTCCTTCGTCCTTGAGGACATCGATGACCGCGAGGTCGTGCTCGGGTTCCCCTATGCCGACGCCAAAGGAATAACCAACTGGATAACCAGGCGCGTCGTGATGACGTCCGACGCGTTCTTCGACATAATGGACCGCTACTACAACAAGCCGCTCGACCGCATCAACGTCGGAGACTTCATTTACCTGCGCGTCTCGAACAAGTCCGCCTCGGGCAAAATCCCCGTGTCCGTTTCCGCCTCCTCGGGTTTCTCCACCAACATTACAATGAGCGAGACCTTTGAAGGCACGGGCATATTCAAGAGCTCTATACGCACCGTGTTCGCGGGCGACACGAACGCGCTGGCCGAGCCGGGCGTCGTCCCCGCCAACTACGGCGACACCATCACCGTCTCCTACTCGACCGCGACGAACGCCGAGCCGATCGCCCGTTCCATTGCCGTGAACAAGGGCTCGGACGGCGTCGGCCTGCCGTTCACCAAGCGCTTCGCCGACCCCGAAATCGCCGTGCGCACCCAGTTCACCATGGCCGAAGCCCTGTTCGAACTCGCGAAAAAACACCGGGGCCTCGAGCAGGAAAGCCTGGCGCGCCGCGAAATAGCACAGGGCCGAAAGCTCCTGGAGGAGGCCGTCAAGGACTACCCCAACACGGAAACCCGCATCCAGGCCGACTACCTCCTGGCCGACCTGGACCTTGAATTCGCAAACGACGTCAAGGACGAGAACATGCGAAAACGCAAGTACCTCGAATCCATCAACCGCTTCAAGGACATCATTCTCACCTACCCCGACAGCCCCTACGCGCCAAAAGCCCAGTACAAGATGGCGCTCGCCTACGAGAAGATGGGCGACATAGACCAGGCCTGCGAGGAATACGTCAAGCTCTCCTACACCTACCCTGACAGCGACCTGATCGCCGAAACCATCGCCCGGATCGGCAACTATTTCGCGGCCAAGGGCAAGGAGCTGGAAACCAAGATAGCCGAACAGACCGAAAAGCGTGAAATCGAGAAATACGGGCTGCTCAGCACGAACATGTTCAGGACCGCGGCCGACGTTTTCAGCCGCCTCGCGCCCCGGTTCCCGACCCACCAGCTGGCGGGCAAGACGCTGGTCATCAGCGGCCAGTGCTACTACCGCGCCGGCGAGCACGAAAAGGGGATCGGCGTTCTCGACGAAGCCCTGAAGGTCATCAAGGATGACAACGACCTCGCCGCCGAGGCGATGTATTGGAAGGGCGACATCTACAAGAAAACGAAGAACCTCGAAAAGGCTTACCGCCAGTTCAAGCAGCTCACGTGGGACCACCCGTCCTCCAAGTGGGCCAAGTTCGCCCGCGGCCAGCTGCTCCAGAAAGACTTCCAGCGGATTCTTGAAGAGGACATGTCCGAACAGTAGAGGCAAAACACAGGCAACCGCATTGACCATGAGCACAACACCAAAAGCCGACGCCGCCCAACCGGACCATGACGAAGCCCTGGCCCAGCGCATCGAACAGCTCACGCGGACCGTCATCCTCTACCAGTCCCGCATCAAGCTGCTCGAGGAGGAAAATACGCGCTTTTCAGAAATGCTCCGGCAGCGCGGCGTCAACGTCCGGGCCGGCTCGAAACTCGCGGTGGAGCTCCCTCCGCCCGTGACGGCGCCCATTCCGGAAGGCGCGGAAATATTCGAAGAAATGTCGCCTGCCGAGAAGGCGCTTTTACGCGAATGTTCGGCGGGCGAACCCTTTTTTGTCGTAGTGAAAACCAAGACGGGCGTCGACACCGGCGGCTGGCTCTCCCGCGGCCGCCTCTGGATGGCGGCCCTCAAGAACGACATTGTGCTCGCCGCGGCCGGCAAAAAGCCGCTTCTCGAGCGCATCCCCTTCCTCCACATCCAGGAGTCGCTTTACAACCACGTCACCGGCGAACTCGTCCTGGCCCCGCCCAGGGGCATACGGATCACGTCGGCGGGGATGACGCCGATAGACGGCTACCAGCTTCTGGCGCAAATCTATTCAAACAAGGAGACAAAGTCATGATCGAGACCATCATCAATGGCGGACCGCTGATGATTCCGTTGCTCGGCTGCAGCATCGCCGCCCTGGCAGCGCTTATCGACAGGTACATGGCCTTTCGGGCTTACAGCAAGGTTGACACCCGTTCCCTCCGCGCCGAAATCCTGACGCTGCTCGAGGAAAACCGCATCATGGAAGCGAAAAACCTCTGCGCCAGCACGCCGGGCCCGGTATCGGCCGTGCTCCTGGTCGGCCTTCAATCCTTCGAAAAACTTCTCTCCATCAAAGGCTCCCCGGAGAGCCTGCGCCTCATCGTGGCCAAGTCCATGGAGGATTATTCCGTCACGGCGCTCAACGCGGTGGAGACGCGCCTGAACATTCTCTCGACCGTAGGGTCAGCGGCGCCGCTCATCGGAATGACGGGCACGGTGACCGGCATGATATCCTCGTTCGGCGCCCTGTCGCAGGCCGGCGGGCTTGACGCCGGCGTGGTCGGCGCGGGCATAGCCGAGGCCCTCATCACCACGGCCACCGGCCTGATAATCGCCCTGGCCGCCGTCATACCCTACAACATGTTCATGGCCCGCGCCGAACGCATAGGCCTCGAAATCGAGGAAGCGGCCGCGGAAATGGTGGACTTCATCTCCATGCGCGCGGAGCGCGACGCGCAAAACAGCGAAAAATGAGCCGCTTAAAGAAATTCAAGAAGACCCAGCTGTCGGACGCCGATATTCCGACCGCCTCCTTTTCGGATGTCGCGTTCCTGCTGAACATCTTTTTCATACTGACCGCCACCCTGGTCCAGCCCACCGGCTTCCACGCCGACATCCCGGCCGGAGAGCAGGGCCAGGCCCAGGAGCAGAAGATGCCCACCGTCGCGCTTTCCGCGGACGGGAAGATAATCTACAACGACAGCCCGGTCTCCATGAAGCAGCTTCGCGCCATGCTCCGCGAGGCCGACCTGCCCAACAAGCTGCCGGATTCCCGCACCGTCCTGCTGACCGCGTCCGGAAACGTTCCATACCAGGACTACTTTGAAACCATGTCCGTCATCAGCTCGGCCGGCGGCCTTGTGGCGATCATGCGCGAGCCAAGGAAGGAAGCCGGAAAATGAGGCGCCGGCGGCGAAAAGCAGATCCTTACGTGCCGACCACCAGCATGGGCGACATCGCCTTCCTGCTGATCATCTTTTTCATGGTCTGCAGCAATTTCGCAAAGGAGGCCTCGCAGAAGCTCAAGCCCCCGAAGGCCGCCGACCTCCAGAAAATCCAGGAAAGCTCCATATCGGTCAGCATCGACGAGCAGGGATTGATATACATCCAGGGCGCCAATGTCCCGGACGAGCAGGCCATTGAATACGGCGTCGAGGCGCTGATCAAGGACCGGGCCACCGAGCAGGGCCGCACCGTGATGTTCAAGTGCGACAAGTCCGTCCCGCGCGAAGTTTTCGAGCCCGTGATTGAAGCCATTTCCAAGGCCGGCGGCATCATCGCCGCAATGGGCGATCCTCTCAAGGAGAATGACAAATAGGAGATACGCATGAACGCAACCCAGAACAACGCCGAAAAAGACCGGTTCGCGCCGGGCAAGCTGCTTGCCATCTTCACCAATACCCGGATTATGAATTACCTCGTCATGGCGGTTGTCATTCACGTCGTCGTGATCGGCGCCCTCTCGGTGAACTACCTGCTCGACAAGGCCTTTCCCAGCCGCGTCGCCGAGCGGGAACGAGTGGAGAAGGAGCGCCTGGACGCCGAAAAGAAGGCCGAGGAAGACAAGCGCGCCGCCGCGGCAGCGGCAAGGGCGCCGGCCGCGGCGGCCAACGCGCCGAATGCGGGAACCAATGTCGTCCAGGCCGCGGCGGCCGGAACCGGCGCCGCCGCTGCCGCGGCAATGGCCGGGGTGGACACCAATCACCCGATCATCAAGGAAACCTCCGAGGCCGCCGCGCCGCATGAACTGCCCAAGGCCAACGACCTCGGGATTTCGATCAACGACACCAATCCGCGCTAGCAATCTCTCATGCGATACGCCCGAAAGAGAGCCCTGTTCAATCACGGCATTCCCGCGCTCCTGAGCGTTCCCCCAGCCCTTTTGGCCGCGGCTGCGCTCAAGTTCGCGATCGATCTGCCCATGCGATACCGGCTGTTCCTGGAGGAACAGGGCCCAAAGCTCGTCAATCTTTTCGCGCGCGAGGGAGTCGCCGGCCTCGTTGCCACTTTCCAGGCCGTTTGCCTGGCGGCAGCGCTCCTGATCACCGCCGGCGCCATCCTCGGGCTCATGCGCAGGCGCTGGTCCCTTTCCGCGCTGCGCTGGGCCTACTCGCTCGCTTACGGCGTCGCGCTCTTCGCGGTCTTCGCCGTCTGCAGCGTGACGGGCCTGATCTTCGCAAACGAAATCAAGCTCAACGGCTCGCGCGTGGACTCCGTTGTCCTTTTCTTCCTGCGCTGGAACGCGCTATGGCCCTTGCTCCTTTCGGCATGCGCCATCGCCATCCTTCACGTTCTCTCGTACCGCCGCGCGGTCGTCAACCTCTTCACCGGCCATCACGAGGAAACTCCGTCCGCGGCCGACATCCTGGTCGAGGACCTGCGCACCCACGGCCGAGACCCGCGCTTTCGAAAAAGCGCGCTCTGGAGCCTCTTCGCCCACTTCGCGGTCATCGTCCTCATTCCCCTGCTCGGCCGGTTCGGCGGCTGCATCGAGCCTTACGAGCTGCCCGAGGGCAGCGGCAACCCTGTCGTCACCCTCGTACAGGTGGTCAAGCCCGTCAAGAAGAAACCGAAGCCAAAGCCCATTTTCAACCCCAAGTCCGCAATTTCAGTCCTCTTCCCCACGCTCGACGATTCCGACCTCATGGAGAAGGTCGAGGAGGAAACACAGCTGCAGCACGTGGCCGACCCGACCAGCGTCCATGCGGGCAAGCTGGGCGCCGGCGGCGGCAGCAAGGGCGGCTGGCCGGAAGGCACAAAGAGGGGCATCGTGCGCATGATCCGCCTCGAATACAACGGCGACGGCTGGAACGACGGCATGGACAACGTAAGCCGCGCGGACATCAATTTCCTTCGCGAATTCGCGAAGGATACGGGCCTGAAGACCGCCGCGCAATCCGAGAGCCATTCCATTACGCGCCTCGCGGATTACGACCCCGGCTATGCCCCGCCCTTCGTCTTCATGACAGGCAACGGCTCGATCAACCTCACCTTGCGGGAAATCGAGGTGCTGCGCCGCTATATCCAGAACGGGGGCATGCTGATCGTGGACTGCGGCAGCGTCCGCTTCGACCGCAATTTCCGCGCGACAATTCAGTCAGTGTTCCCGGGCGAATCGCTGCTCAACATCGCCGATGACGACCCGATCTACCAGGTTCCGTTCGCCTTTCCGAACGGCGCGCCGCCGCTCTGGCATCACGGCGGATCCCGCGCGCTGGGCATCCGGCGCGGATCGCGCTGGGCCGTGTTCTACCACCCGGGCGACATGAACGACGCGTGGAAGACAGGGCACTCCGGAATGAACCCGGTCCTGGCCCGCAGCTCCATGCAGCTTGGCATAAATGTAATTTATCATGCCGTAACCCATTACCTCGACCTCACGCGGAAGTACCGTAAGAAATGATGGCATCCCTTTATCTGTATTTCGGGTGGATCGGCATCGCATCCATCCTGCTCTGGATGCTCTCCGCGCTCATTGCGCTGAACTACGCCGGGCACCCGTTCCGGAACACTTACTTCGCGCGCGCCCTGGCGGTCCTGTTCGCCGCCTGGCTCTTCGCCCTCGCCAACTCCGGAAACGTGGATCGCATTGAAGTGGACCAGACCGCCGAGCTCCGGGCGCTCGAAGAGCGGCGAAAGACCGAAATCCAGCAGCTCCAGGAGCGCGCCGCGAAAGTCAGGTACGCGGAAGACGACAAACTGGACGCCCTCGACCTCGCCGGCATCCAGAACGCGTCGAGCCTGAGCGTCTACGAGCGCGCCCTTCTCTCGAAGGGCATCAAGCCCCGGAAAGCCGGCGCAAAAAAGAGCGGCGGCAAGCCCGAGGAGGAGTTGACCCTCGCGGGCGCCGAGGAAGTCTCCGCCTTTGACGAGTCCGCCGATGAGGGCGTCAAGCGCCTGCCCATGAACGAGGTGCTCGCCGCCGCCAGTCTCGACTCAATGAACCGCTGGGCCATACGCATTATAGCCATTCTCATTCTCCTGGCGATGCTGCATGACTATCTGCGCCGCTTCAACCAGACCGCTTCGGCGCCATTTCCGCTTCCGATCGGCAGCCAGGCCCTGGACGCCCTGTTCCCGAAGGCGCATTCCACGGCGCTTCGCGCGCGCGAGCCCGGCCTTGTCCGCGATTTCCTCGCCCTTGTCACCCGCAAGGGCGAACCCTTCATATATTTCGGCGCCGCGGACATTGTCGGCACGCAAGCTTTGCCCCGCCTTTACTTGCCGTTCTTCGAGTTCCCGCGCCTCCTGGCGAACGCGTTTTCAACCAGGCGAGTTGGCTCGCCCAAAGCCTGCGCGCTGAAGAAAAAAATCATGCGCTGGCTCGCTGTGCCTTTCGCGGCAATCGGCATCCTGCTGCGCTTCGCCGGCGGCTTTCTCCTGCGCGGTTTTCACGCCCTTCTACGGATCCTGCCCTCATGGGCGCGCCAATCAAACCATGCAACCCGGCGCTTAAAACACCATGCCACAATCGCCTCCTCGCGCTTGCGCGTGTTTGCCCGGAACCTGGCGCGCGGCTTCGTCTCGGAATTTCCCATGCCGGTGATTTCCCTTGCGCCCGGACAGTCAACCGTTTCCGAGACCTTTGTCTTTGAATCGGCCTGGTTCAGACGCTACAGCTTCGTTGTCCAGGGCTTTGAAGAAGCCCGCTCCCACATAGCCTTTCTCCACGACTTCCTTGATGCCAGGTTCCATCCGAACGCGGCGGCGCGCCACACGGTGAACATAGTGTGGGACCATGACGCGGACATGCCGGATGCCAGCCTGCGCGACCTGGCGCTGCTCGCGCGCGAAAGCAATTTCAAGCTGGTGGTTTTCGCGCGCGAATCGCGGATTCCCAATCTGGCGGGCGTCCTGGATGAAATCACTCCCGATGAAACCACGGCGGAAATGCGGCCAACGGTTCTGGATCGCTTGTTCAGACTGTTCAAACCTGCCCGAACAAGGATCATGGCCTGGATCAAAGGGCGCCGCGACAAACGGGCCAAGACTGTCAAAGCCCCGCCCGCCGATAAAGCCGCCTTGCCCGCCAAGCCGGGCAAAGCCAAGCCAGAGCCTGTTCCCGCGCCAAAAGTTGAAGCGCCAGCGCCAAAGCCCGCGCCGAAAGAACCGCCTGCGCCGGCCGTCATACCGCCCGCGCCCGCGCCAAAGACTGAAGCGCCCGCGCCAAAGCCCGCGCCAATCGTCAAGGCGCCTACCATTGTTGGTGACAAAATCGTTGTGAAAGCGAAGCCCCCGACACCGCCTGCGCCCGCACCAAAGCCCGCCGCTGTTGAAACGCCAGCACCAAAGCCTGCGCCGGCCGTCATGCCGCCCGCGCCAGCGCCAAAGCCTGCGCCGAAAGAACCGCCGGCCCCGCAGCCTGCGCCGGCCGTCAAGGCACCTACCATTGTTGGCGTCAAAACTGCGGTGCAAGCGAAGCCCCCGACACCGCCCGCACCCGCTCCAAAGCCCGCCGCTGTTGAAGCGCCAGCGCCAAAGCCCGCGCCGGCCGTCAAACCACCCGCGCCAGCACCAAAAGTTGAGGTTCCAGCGCCAAAGCCCGCGCCAATCGTCAAGGCGCCTACCATTGTTGGCGTCAAAACTGCGGTGCAAGCGAAGCCCCCGACACCGCCTGCGCCCGCACCAAAGCCCGCCGCTGTTGAAACGCCAGTGTCAAAGCCTGCGCCGGCCGTAATACCGCCCGCGCCAGCGCCAAAGGTTGAAGCGCCAGCACCAAAACCTGCGCCGACAGAACCGCCTGCCCCGCAGCCTGCGCCGGCCGTCAAGGCGCCTGCGCCCGCGCCAAAGCCCGCCGCTGTTGAAGCGCCAGTGCCAAAGCCCGCGCCGGCCGTCAAATCGCCTACCCCGCAGCCTGCGCCAATCGTCAAGGCACCTACCATTGTTGGCGTCAAAACTGCGGTGAAAGCGAAGCCCTTGACACCGCCTGCGCCGGCCGTCAAACCGCCAGCGCCAGCGCCAAAGGTTGAAGCGCCAGTGCCAAAGCCCGCGCCGGCCGTCAAATCGCCTACCCCGCAGCCTGCGCCAGTCGTCAAGGCACCTACCATTGTTGGCGTCAAAACTGCGGTGAAAGCGAAGCTCCCGATGTCAGGCGCATCTGCCATTCAGCCGGCGCCTGCTGCCATTCCGATAGCGCTGCCGTCAACCGGCCAGAAAACAGCGTCCGAGATCGCCATCATATCGCCGCCTGTGCCCGCGGCCATGCCGCCAGAACCGACCGAGCCTCCCGCCAAACCTCAAATTCAAGAGGCCGGTGGCCATGCCGGGGTGTTGCGGCAGAATGCATCCTCAGAGATAGGCGGAACACCTTCGGGGCCGCCGGTGGCCATGCCGACCATCGTTCAGCCGCCGACCGGCGTGGAGACATCGCGCCAGCAGCCAATTTCCCGGCCACCAGACGCCGCGCCAAGGCCACCTGTCGCGCAACCGGTTGACAAGCCGCCCGCGCCGGCGCCCAAGCCTGAGACAAAGGCCGAAGCGCCAAAACCTGCTCCGGCTGCGCCTGTGCAGGCAGCGCCTGCTCCCGCAAGGATTGGGGAAATCAATCAGGCCGAACAGGTCTTCAAGTTTTTCTGCCCGGCCTGCAACAGGAAACTTTCGGCAAATTTCAAATTCCAGGGCTTGGCCATCAATTGTCCTAACTGCAAAAGCCGAATCGTTTTGCCTAGGATCCAACAATAGGCTCCTCCGGAACGAAACAAAGCCGCTTGGATGAGAGCAAGCCCAAAATATTTGCAGTAGACAGAATTCAGTAGTCAGTATTCAGAATGGAATGCGAAAAGAAAAGGCAGTGTGCGCGCTGACGCATCTTTCCTGCTCTTCTGAATTCTGGATTCTGCTTTGATCCCTTGTTCCTTGGATTTGGATATTCGCCTTCAAACGCCAATGGCATGTGGACAGGCAAAACATCTCTGCGCCCCCGCGCCTCTGCGCGACATGTATTCATCCTGTTTTCTTCGGCGGCCGGGGCCGTCCGCCCT
>JAAZAB010000380.1 GCA_012514555.1 Lentisphaerota bacterium | reverse complement strand
CGTTTGGGATGCTAAAAAGTGCACGGCCTGCGGCAAATGCGCGGAGGCGTGCCACTATAACGCCATTGCGGTGGTCAAGAAGAAGGTTCTCATTTTCAACGAACTTTGCCACTCCTGCGGGGTGTGCGCCTACGTCTGCCCCGAGGGGGCGCTGTCGGAGCGGGACGCCAAGATCGGCATTGTTCAGGCTGCGCCCGGACATCGGCCGTTTTTCTTTGCTCACGGGCTGCTGAACATTGGCGAAGCGCTGGCGCCGAATGTAGTGCGCGCGGTCAAGGAATACCTGGACCCGCAGGCGATAAATCTTGTTGATGCTTCGCCGGGAACCGCCTGCCCCGTGGTAGAAGCGGTGCGGGGCGCGGATACCGCGGTGCTGGTCACCGAGCCGACCCCGTTCGGGCTTAACGATTTGAAGCTTGCCGTCGGGCTGACCCTGAAGCTTGGCGTGCCTACCGGGATCATCGTAAATCGTTCGGACGGAGAAGACAGGATAATCGCGGATTACGCCAGGGAGGTTGGCCTTCCGATTTCGGGCCGGATTCCTTTCAAACGGGAATACGCGGAAGTCTATTCGGGGGGCAGTATCCTGGTCGAGAGGTTTCCCGAGTTGCGCGAGAACCTGCTTCGCATCTACGACAACCTTATTGGCGCGACCCCGCCGCCTCCGGCCGCGGACGTGTTCGATCTGGAGCAGGGCGAACGGACTCCGTTTGCGGAGGGTTCGGCGCAGGCCTACAAGGAAATCACTGTGATCAGCGGCAAGGGCGGAACAGGGAAAACCACTGTGGTCGCGTCCCTGGCCCATTTGGCTGGGGACAAGGTTCTCGCCGACAACGATGTGGACGCCGCCGACCTGCACCTCCTTCTGGCGCCCGCCGTGCGCGAAGGACACGACTTCGTCGGCGGTGTCAAGGCGACGATTGATCCGGCGAAGTGCACCGGCTGCGGGAAGTGTGCGGAGGCGTGCCACTTCAAGGCGATCCACAAGACGGATTCCGCCGTGCAGCCATCAGCCGGCCGGCGCCAGGCGGGCCGGCGGGAAGGCGGGAAGCCGCAAAAGGTATATCGCATCGAACCGCTTGCATGCGAAGGATGCGGCTTGTGTCCCCTGGTCTGCCCGGCTGGCGCGATTAGCAGCGGGGAGAATGTGACCGGGCGTTGGTACGTCTCCGGCACGGACAGCGGACCGATGGTCCATGCTCAGCTTGGCATTGCCGAGGAAAACTCCGGCCGGCTCGTCACGCAAGTTCGGAACCGGGCCGGGCAACTGGCCGACGAGTTGAAGCAGGAGCTTATCCTGGGAGACGGCCCGCCCGGAACCGGATGCCCGGTAATCGCTTCGGTTTCGGGGACGGACCTGGTGGTGATTGTCACTGAACCGACCGTGTCCGGCGTGCATGACATGGAACGTGTGATGAAGCTGGCGGCGCATTTCGGCGTGCCGGCGGTTGTAGTGATCAACAAGTCCGACCTGAATATCGAACAGGCGCGCCGCATTGAAGACATCGCGAAAGCGCACGGATCGCGGGTGATCGGCCGGATACCGTTCGACCGCGCCGTGAATGACGCCCTCATGGCGGGTAAAACGGTAATCGAATACGGAAGGGGCAGCGCCGGGGAGGCGATACGGGAAGTCTGGAAGAGCCTTCAGGAAACCCTCGCGGGAATACGTTCTTCCGGCTAGGCGAACGGGAACAACAATACGGGAGATAAGCAGGTGAAGATCGCGGTAACGGCAAAAGGCAGGACGCTCGATGACCAGGTTGATCCAAGGTTTGGGCGATGTTCCTATTTCCTCGTCATAGATGCCGAGACGCTGGATGTGAAGCCGCTGGAAAATCCGAATCTCGCGCTGGGTGGCGGCGCTGGCATTCAATCGGCGCAGTTGATGGCGGAACACGAGGTCAAGGCTGTGCTCACCGGCAACTGCGGGCCCAATGCCTACCAGACGCTCAAGGCGGCCGATATCGAGGTGATTGTCGGCGCGAGCGGAACGGTTCGTGAGGCAATCGGGAAATTCAAGGCTGGCGGCTTGTCTTCCACGCAGGGCCCAAATGTTGCCAGCCATTTCGGCATGGGAGCGGGAACGGAAGGAAGCGGCGCGCAAACGTCAACGCCGCCAATGGATTCCAGCATGGGACGAGGCATGGGTGGCGGCCGGGGCATGGGCCGCGGAATGGGCATGGGCGGCGGCCGGGGCATGGGCCGCGGAATGGGCATGGGCGGCGGCGGACGCGGCATGGGGCCAGGGATGGGCGTTGCGCCTGGCGCCGAGGAGTTTCCGCCGGTTCCCGCAAGCGCCGGCGAAGCGGACGTCCTGAGAGCTGAAGCGCAGAACCTTGAGGCTCAATTGCAGACCATCAACAGCCGGATCGGACAGCTCGCAAGCGGCCGCGCCCGGCTCCGCCTGCTTGCCGCGGTGGACGCCGGTAAATGCACCGCATGCGGCTTGTGCGAAAAGGTTTGCCCGGAGCAGGCAATCACGGTTGAAAAGATAGCCGTCATCTCCGCCGCGAAGTGCACGGGCTGCGGCCAATGTGTCGCCGAATGCCCGCAGGATGCGTTGACTCTGAAAAAAGGATGAGTGGCGGACGAACACGAGGCGGGCGGATCGTAGAGGAAATAATTCACATAGCGAGTGTCATGCCGCAAGAACGCGAACCGAATGCCGCCGGATGGGCGCCTTTTGAAAGGCTGGCCGAGCGGTACGATGCCTGGTTTGACGGCGAAAGAGGCCGCCGCATCTTCCGGGTTGAAGCCGATTGTATTCGCGGCCTGCTGAAGGACATGCCCCGCCCATGGCTGGAGATAGGCGTTGGGACGGGGCGGTTCGCCGCGGAGCTCGGTATGGACGAGGGCATCGACCCGAGTTCCGCCGTTCTCAAATATGCGGCCGGCCGCGGAATTGCGACGCGCATTGGCAGAGCGGAGGAATTGCCTTTTTCCGGCGGCAGGTTTGGGGTGGTCATGCTCGTGGTGACGATTTGTTTCCTGGATAATCCCGGGCTGGCATTAGGGGAATGCCGCAGGGTGTTGAGAAGCGATGGACATGCCGTTGTCGGGCTGGTTCCTAGGGACAGTGCCTGGGGGAAAATGTACGCGCGCAAGGGCGCCGAAGGACATCCGTTTTACTCGGCGGCCAAGTTTTACACGGCGCGAGAGATTGTTAAACTCGCCGAGCGGGCTGGCTTCCGCCTGAACCAGGCGGCAAGTTGCCTGTTCGAGGAACCTGGGCTGGAGGTTGACAGGTATCAACGTCCGAGAGAGGGAGTCGTGGCAGACGCCGGTTTCGTTGGCTTGCGATTCGGGATAGACAGGAACGGCGGCAAACTGGAAAAAGGAGAATAACAATGCCGGAATTTGGATCGCCCTTCACGGGGCTGGCAAATGACAGGAAACTCACGGAGGCTGAACTCGTAAGGGCCATTCGTTTCATGGTGGCCGCGGAGTATGAAGCGATTCAGCTGTACATGCAGCTTGCCGAGTCAACGGACAACACGCTTGCCATCAAGGTGCTCGAGGAGATCGCCGACGAGGAGCGCGTTCACGCAGGCGAGTTCCTAAAGCTCCTCCGTGAACTGGCCCCGGATGAAGATGCGTTGTACGCGAAAGGCGCAAAGGAAGTCGAAGAAATCCAAATCACATAAAGCCCAGGGCTGCGTCAAGAAAGGCATAAGACCGGCTCGCGGGGACGCTCGCCCTCCATTTCCTCCTGTTTGTCGTTTTCACTGGAGGGCGGCGGGCCTCCGCCGCCGTTCTTAACGCAGCCTTGGACATAAAGCCTTTTTACGGCACAGCGAGCTTTACATTCTCGGCGTTTCGAGTGCGCTGGGCACGAAAATCGGCAAGGCATCATGAAAAATGTGGCCTTATCGCCCGGGAACATTGACGATATCAAGGGAGTGACTTTGGAGGAAAGGGCCAAGCTGGTTCTTCTGACCTTGGGAAAGACTCCGGCTGATATACGGAGGGCCTATCGGCGACTCGCGAACCGCTATCATCCGGACAAGCCCGGCGGCGACACGGAACGCTTTCAGGTTCTCGGCGAGGCGTACGCGCTTCTAACGCAGGGCGTCGTCCCGAGGCGGCCGATGCTTGCGGATGATAGCCTGATCGTCCGCCTCATCGGCAGGCGCGTTGAGCCGTTGATTGACAGACAGAAGGAATGGGAAGAATACATGCGCTGGAACAGGAAACAATTCTACTGGGACTGGTAAATGAACGACATCGGAAACGCGGCGGCCCCGGCGGACGTCAAACAGCCGCAGGGCCTTCCGGCAGAGGATGAGTTCTTCGGCCGGATGAACGACCCGACGGCGGCGGCCTCGATCAAGGGCGTGTGCGGGGACGAAATGG
>JAAZAB010000379.1 GCA_012514555.1 Lentisphaerota bacterium | reverse complement strand
ATGCCGCATTCCCGGGCAAGACGCCGGGCGCGCGGCGAGACCGCCTTTTTCGAGGGCGCGGGCGGCGCGGCCGGAGCCGGCGCCGGGGCGGCGGCGGGGCCGGGCGCGGGAAGAGCGGAAGCGGCGCGGGCCGGAGCGGCGGGAGAGGGCGCGGCGGCCGGTGCGGCGGCGCGCGCGGCAGGCGCGGGGGCCGGCACATCCGGAAGGGGCTCCCCGGGCTTTCCGACAAACGCCACGGGCGCTGTTACCGGCACGGTCTGACCCTCGTTCACGAGAATTTTGAGAAGCGTGCCTTCAAAGAAGCTTTCAACTTCCAGCACTGCCTTGTCGGTCTCGATATCAAAAAGGATTTCGCCTTTCCTGACGGGGTCCCCTGCCTTCTTGTGCCACTTGAGCAGCGTGGATTCCTCCACGGTCTGGCCAAGCTTGGGCATGATGACAATCTGAGCCATGTCGGCATCCTTTCGGTCACAGAAGCTTCAGAGCGGCTTGAGCAATGTCGTTGGCGTTGGGCAGGAACGCTGCTTCGAGGATGTGCGACTGCGGCGCTATGCCGTTTTTCGCGCCCACGCGCAGCACCGGCGCGTCAAGGTCGTCAAAGGTCTTTTCCACGATCGCGGAGACGATCTCGCCCGTGAAGCTGCCGATGTTCACGCTCTGGCTGGCCACCACGCAGCGGCCGGTCTTTCGCACCGAGCGCAGAATGGTCTCCTCGTCAAGCGGAACCAGGCTCCGCAGATCTATCACCTCCACGCTCGCGCCCCTGTCCTTCTGGAGCGCCTCAGCGGCCTTGAGCGCGTCGTGCACGGCGGGGCCCCAGGAGACGATCGTGAGATCAGAGCCTTCGCGCTTGACATCGGCAAGGCCCAGCGGGATCAGGAATTCGCCCTCGGGCACCGGGCCCTTGAGACCGTAGAGCAGCTGTGATTCCACGAACATGATAGGGTTGTTGTCGCGGATCGAGGTCTTGAGCAGGCCCTTGGCGTCGGCCGGGGTGCAGGGATAGACCACGTACATGCCCGGGATATGGCAGAAAATGCTTTCAAGCGATTGCGAATGCTGGCCGCCATAGCCCTTGCCGCCGCCCACCGAGGCGCGGATCACGAGCGAAACCTCGACGTTGGCGCCGGACATGTAGTGCCACTTGGCGGCCTGGTTGCTTATCTGGTCGGACGCCATGAGCGTGAAGTCCATGTACATCAATTCCACGACCGGCCGGAGGCCGGCCATGGCGGCGCCGACGGCGGTGCCGCATATCGCGGCCTCGGAGATCGGCGTGTTGAAGACACGGTCGCGCCCGAACGCCTCGAGGAGGTTCTTGGTGACCTTGAACGCGCCGCCGTAGTCGGCCACATCCTCGCCGTAATGGATCACGCGGTTGTCGCGGAGCATTTCCCCGACCAGCGCCTCCTTGATGGCGTCCTTGTAAGTCAGTTCGCCGTTGACGCGCGTTATCTTTGGCAGCTCCCTCACGATTTCCACTTTCGCGTGCTCGGGCGGCACTTCCGAGCAGGCCGTATCCGCATACATGTACCTGATCACGTCGCCCGGGTCCGGGTCGGGCGAAGCCGCGGCCCGGACGGCGGCCCGGGCGTTGCGATCGCGGACCTTTGCTTCGAGCGCGGCGAGCGTTTTTTGGGTGAGAATCTTCGCGTCGAGAAGCTGCCTGGAAAATGCCGCGATCGGGTCCATGTCCTTCCACGCGGCCTCCTCTTCCTTTGTACGGTATTCGCTGCGCGGGTCCGTCAGCGAGTGGCCGTAATAGCGATAGGTGTCGAACTCGAGCAGGAATGGACCCCTGCCCGCGCGGCAGCCCTCGGCGGCGCGGAGCACGGCGTCGCGGGTGGCGAGCGCATCCATGCCGTTCACGACCTCGGCGTGCATGTTCCCGTCGTCAAAGCCCGCGGCGCGGCGCGCCAGCCTGCGAACGCCGGCCACCTCGTCCTCGGCCCTGCCGGTCATGCCGTAGTGGTTGTTCAGGATGATGAAAATGATTGGAAGACCGAAGGGCTTTTTCGCCATCTTGTTCGAGAACTGGCCCTGGGCCGCCCAGTTCAGGGATTCGAGCACCACGCCGTTGGCGTAGGCGCCGTCGCCCGCGAAGCAGCACACGAGCCGGTCGTTGCGCATGTAGCGGCAGGCCATTGAAGCGCCGGTGGCGATGGGCACGCCGCCGCCCACGATCGCGTTGGCGCCCAGGTGGTTGAGGCTGAAATCGGCGATGTGCATGCCGCCGCCGCGGCCCTTGCAGTAGCCGTCTTCCTTGCCGAACAGCTCGGCCGCGGTGCGGAAGATGTGATCCTCCATCGCCGCCTCAAGCAGGGCCTCCCCGGAGGAACCCTCGAACTTGGGAACGCGCGCGCGGAGCTGCTCCGCGGTCATGGCCGCTATTGAAAAGAACACTTTTGCGATGCTGTCACCGTGGCCGCGGTGCGTGCTGGTGATGAAGTCCATGGGCAGGATCGCGGAACATGCGCCCGCCGAGGACGCCTCCTGCCCGATGGACAGGTGCGTGGGCCCGCGGTAATTGAAAGTTGAGAGCGGAGTATAGGCGCCGGAACGCAGCTTGACTATCATCTCCTCGAATTCGCGGATCGTCAGCATGGCATCCAGAAGGCGGACGGCGGACTTCCTGTCAATGCGACCTGATGCCAGTTCGGACTTCAGCGAGCCCTTGAACTGGTAGCAGGGAATCGACCCGCAGGCGATCTTGCCGGGCTTGAAATTCGGCCGGGAATTGCTCAGATAATTGGGCATTTCAATGACTCCATTTCCATCTAATGAACCTTGCGCCGGGAAAAAAGAGAAATGGCATTGTGCAGTGTTTCCGGCTTAAAAGCAATTCGAAAGAACGCCCTGACTTAACGTCAGTTCCTCCGGATGCGCGGCTGCAGGCGATGGTTTGCCTGCCATTAGGGACTCCAGGGACGCAAGGGACTCAAGCCTCTCCCCTCGTCCTCGAACAGTCCCCCAAAATCCCGATCCCGATTTCGATAGCGATCCCGATTTTCCCCTTCTCCCAACTCAAAACTCAAAACCTAAAACTCAAAACTTCTCCCCCTCTCTCCTATCCCCTATATCCTATCCCCTCTCTCCTCGAACTTGGACATTGGATATTCGATTGCTCTTTCCCGGTTCATGCTATTTTTTCGGCGGCCGAGGCCGGCCGACCTCCAGCCCCACGGGAGTCCTCAAGTCCCCTTCTCGTCCTCGTCCTCAACATTCGTTTTCCATGAACGTCTTCTTCCTGCCGCCGGCTGAATCGTTTTTTTCCGATTTCACGATATCCGGCGGCCGAGGCCGGCCGCCCTTCAGGGGACCGCGAAATCGCGTTGCACGGCGGCGCGGCTGCAGAATAGGCGGCGGCGTTCCAAGTGGAGGACGGACGGCCCCGGCCGCCGCGGGCGCTGACAAATAGCGCCGCGCGGCTGCAGAAATGGCTTTCCTGAAGCAAACCCGCGGCCGGGAAGCGCGCGTTCAGCCGGGAAGCGCGTCCATCTTCCGGATGTGCTCCGAGCGGTCGTCAAGGTTTTTCAGGCGAATCTCGCCTTTTGCCACGTCATCCGGCCCGATGTACACCGCCTGGCGGGCGCCGCCCTTTCCGACGCGCCCGAAAAAGGCCTTTGCCTTTTCGCTGCGAACCGACATGTCCACGCATTGCCCGGAGCGGCGGAATGCCGACGCCACCCGGATCGCCGCTTCCTGCTGCGCGTCCTCCATGTAGCCGACCGCCAGGTCCGCGCGCCGCGAAATGGCGGAAAGCCGGCCCTTGTCCTCCAGCAGCTCGCCAACCACCACGTCGCCAAAGCCGAGCCCGACGGCCGTCATTGCGCTGCCGCCCACGTCCTGGAGCAGGCGGTCATAGCGGCCGCCGCCGAAAATGGCGCGGAACTTGCGATCGAGGTCGAAGGCTTCGAACACAATGCCCGTGTAGTAGCCCAGCCCGCGAACGACCCCGATATCGAACCTGGCGCGCCCGGCCAGGCCGTGCGCATCCAGGAGCGACGACAGCGATTCGAGGGCCTGCGCCGAAGGCGTTCGCTCGCCGAGCAGCCGGACCGCGTCGTCGAGCGTGGCAATCTTGAGAATGTCAAACACGGCCCCGGCGCGGGCCGCATCCATGCCGCCGGCCAGCAGCAGGCTTGAGATTTCGGCGTCGTCAACCTTGCCCCTCTTGTCCAGGGCCAGGAACGCCGCGGCGTGCTCCTGCCGCGGAATTCCCAGCTTGAGCATGAGGTCGGAGAGCAGGGCGCGGCTGCTGTAATGCACGCGCACGTCGGGCGCGAGCCCCATCAGATCCAGTGCCCGGAACGCACAGGCAAGAACCTCGGCCTCGGCGGCCACGGACGGCTCCCCTACGATGTCGAGGTTCCACTGGAAATGCTCCCGCTTTCTGCCGCGGCTCATCCGCTCGTACCGGAAGCACTGCGGAATGGCGAACCACTTGAGGGGAAAAGCCAGGGCGCCCTGGCGGGCCGCGATCATTCGCGCAAGGCTCGGCGTCATTTCGGGCCGAAGCGCCAGCTCCCGGCCGCTCTTGTCCGTGAACGTGTAAATCTGCTCGACTATCTCCTCGCCGCCCTTGCGTCTGAGCAGATCCAGCGATTCGACCACGCAGGCGTCGTACTGGGCAAAGCCGAATTGCCGGGCCGCGCCAATCCAGGCGTCGAAAATGGCGTTGCGCTTTTCCATTTCCCCGGGGTAGAAGTCGCGCATGCCCCGGGGCGGCTCAAAGCGGGTCGAATGCGTATCTGGTTCGCCGGTCATATTAGTGCTCAGCAGGCTCAACGTTTCTGGAGACCGCACGCCAGCGGGAACGGACTTTGCCCAAGCCCGACCGCCTTGAAGAGCGGCGCGTGCGGCAGCCGCTCGTCACGGCTCGCCCTAGGCGGGCGGCGCAGCATCGGGCCCGGACGCGGCCGCCGCCGAAGCGGCTTCGACAGGTGTCATGACCCGGGCCTTCATGATCTTGCCCATCTTGAACTTCACGACCTTACGGGCCGGTATGGTCACAACGTTTTCCGGCTTGTTCGGATTCCGGCCCACGCGCGCCTTGCGAACCCGAACCTCGAAAACGCCGAAATTGCGGAACTCCACGCTATCGCCCCGGGCCAGGCTTTCAATGATGCAATCCATGGTCTTGTCTATGACGGCCAGCACATCCTGCTGATTGATTCCTGTCTCAGTGGAAATACGCACGGCGAGTTCTCGTTTGGTCATAATGACCCCCTTGCTTAATCAACGCTGTACCGAAAAATGCAGTTGTCGTATCAGGCTGTCAATAAGCGACTTCTATACATGCGCAACAGCGCAAGGTCAAGGTGAAAAACCGAAATTCTAAAACCAATATCCAAGTTCGAGGAGAGAGGGGATAGGATATAGGGGAGAGGATATAGGGGAGAGGGGAGAAGACAATATCCAAATCTCTAGCTCACTTGGACATTGGATATTCCTTGTTGGATATATTCCACAGTGCCGACAAGCATCTCAGCGGATTCGTCAAACGCCAGCGCCCGCGCGTTGACAATGCAGTTCGGCTTCAAGCCCGGACCGGAAACGCGCATGCGCACATACTCGCCGGTCCAGCCTCTGCCATGGCCGGGGGCCGCAATATCCTCGACAAGGACCGAAACCGGCCGGCCGATGAAACTGCGCGCAAACCCGGACCCGGCGGCACGGCCGATGCGGATCAGTTCCGAGACGCGCCGCTTTCTTTCGGCTGCCGGAACATGGCCCGGCATTCCGGCCGCGTCCGTTCCCGGCCGGATGCTATACTCGAACACGTGCAGGCGGGAAAGCGGAAGCGACACGACAAAGGCCCGGGTTCTTTCGAACGAATCGGCATCCTCTCCCGGAAAGCCTGCTATCACATCGGCGCCCAGGCCGACCCGGCCAAGCTTGCCGGCGGCATACTCGATAAGGGCCCGGTAGCAGGCCGTGGAATAGCGGCGGCGCATGGCCCGCAGGATAATGTCGTCCCCGCTCTGCAGGGGCAGGTGCAGGAACCGGCAGAACTTCTCCGATCCGGCCATGAAGTCAATCACCTCTCGCTCGACAGTCGAAAGCTCGATCGAGCTGATCCTGAACCGCGCCAGGCCCCTGACCCGGTCGATTGCCGAGAGCAGCGCCACCAGCTTTTGGCCGCCATCGTCGTAGCAGCCTATGTTCGCGCCGGTCAGAACCACTTCCAGAAAACCCGCGCCCACGAGCGCGCGCACCTCTTCAAGGATTTCACGCAACGGCCGGCTCCGGGACGGCCCGCGCGCGGCCGGCACGACGCAATAGGCGCAGCGAAAATCGCAGCCGTCCTGGACCTTGACCAGCGCCCGGGTCCTGCAGTCCGGGTCCGCCGGCGAAAGCTCTGCCGCCCGGGTGTTCTTTTGACCCGGCGCAACGGCGGCGCCATAACCCCGGGCCGCGAGCAGTCCCGGCAGACGGCGCTTGTCAGCCTGGCCGGCCGCGAGGTCAACGACGCCGGCGCCGGCGGGATCGGCGCCCGCGATCTCGGCGACGCATCCGGCCAGCACGATGAAAGGCCGGGGCCTGCGCCGGGCCGCGGCGCGGGCCAGCCTGAAGCAGTCCTTCTCGGCTTTCGCGGTCACGGCGCAGCCGTGGATCACGACAACATCGCTGCGCGCGCCAAACGGAACGACTTCATATCCGGCCGCCTCGAAGTCCCGCGCCATGCCGAGAGATTCGGCCTGGTTCAGGCGGCAGCCTATCGTTTTCACGGAAACAGTTGATCGCGTTGTCATTTCGTGGTACGTTGTCATTGCTTTTGAATCATGTCGAGGCAATCATGAAGAAAAAAATATACCTTTGCGGCCCGATCATGGACGAGCACGAGGGCGCGGCCCGGGACTGGCGGCGCGCGGCCGCGGAAACGCTCGACCGCCACTTCGTCATGCTGGACCCCATGCGCAGGAATTTCAAGGACCGCGAAATCGACAGCGCCAACGAGGTTGTCGAGTTCGACCTCCAGGACATCCGCGACGCCGACCTGCTGCTGGTCAATTACAGCAAGCCCTCGATCGGAACGGCCATGGAGGTTTTTTACGCATCTCACGACATGGGCAAGTTCGTTGTTGCTTTTTCCCGGTTCTCATTCAAGGACTGCAGCCCGTGGATGATCCGCTACTGCACGAAGATATTGCCCGGGCTGGAGGATGCGGTCAAATACATCAACACGCATTTCGTCGAGAATCATAAGCCATGAGCGAGGAGCTTAGAGACCGCGCCCGGGCAGTCGGGATCGGGCTTGTGCTGGCGGCATCCGGCGTAGCCGTATTCTGGCTCCTTGCCAGAGCCCAGCCAATCGTGACCGTCGAGCAAGGCGTTCCGTCAATTACACGGGTCTCGACGCTCCATACCAACACCGTTACCTCGCGCTGCCTGGCCTGCAATGGCCGGGGCCAGACCCCGGCCGGCCCCTGCACGGTGTGCAATGGGAAAGGCTTCCTGGCTGCAGCCGGCGTTTATTCCCGGACAAGCGAGGCCCGGGAGACCCGGACAACGGTGACCGTGCAGGCTGATCTGTCGCTGTGGGAACGAACCCTGGCCGCGATCGGGCTCGGCCCGGACCTCAACTCGAAGCCGCAGAGGGCCTTGAACGGGTCCGTCCCGCTGGTGGAGCAATACCTGGCCCTCGCGAAGCCGGATGGCCCGGAGTACGAGATAGTGCAATGGCACCCCGTTGAAGCATCCGGCCGGGGCTGGATTCAGAAAGTGACATGCCAGGTCCGGCAAGCAGGCGCGCCGCGGCAGGTTACCCGCGCCGTTTTCATCCTTGACCGCAGAGTCATCCGGTCGGCGATAGCCGGCGCCGGCCTGTGATCGTTGAACTCAGGACAAAACCGCGCCCTGTCCCGCGCTGGACACGCGGTCGGCGTAGCGCCTGAGCATTCCGCCGGACACCCTGGGCTGAAACGGCGGCAGCTTTTGGCGGCGCAGCTCAAGCTCGCCTGCCGGCACGTCCAATTCCAGCAGGTGGTTGGGAATATCTATGCGTATCGCGTCGTTCTCCTCGACCAGCGCGATCGGGCCGCCGGAGGCCGCCTCGGGCGACACATGCCCTATGCAGGCGCCGCGGGTCCCGCCTGAGAACCGCCCGTCCGTTATCAGGGCCACGGATTCTCCGAGGCCCTGGCCCATGATGTAAGAGGTCGGGCCGAGCATTTCCTGCATGCCCGGGCCGCCGCGCGGGCCCTCGTAGCGGATCACGACCACGTGGCCCGCCTTCACGCGGCCGGCCAGAATGCCTTTGCAGGCTTCCTCCTCCGAATTGAAGATGATGGCCTTTCCTTCCATCTTGAGCATGGCAGGCGCCACTCCGGCGCTCTTGACAACGGCGCCGTCAGGCGCGAGATTGCCCCGGAGAATGGCCAGGCCGCCCTCCCTGGAATAAGGCGTTTTGAGCGGCCGGATCACCTGCGAATCCAGGACTTTCGCGCGCAGGACATTTCTGCGCAGCGGTTTCCCGGTGACGGTTAGGGCGTCCCCGCGGATGAGCCCCGGAACATTGAGCAGCTCGCGGATGATCGCGCTGATCCCGCCCGCGCGGTCCACATCCTCCACGTGGTAGTGCGAGGAGGGCGAAACCTTGCAGATGTTAGGACATTTCTTCGATATATCGTTTATACGGCCGAGGTCATAAGACACACCGGCCTCGCGCGCGATCGCCAGGGCGTGAAGAACCGTGTTCGTGCTGCCGCCCATGGCCATGTCGAGCGCAAACGCATTGTCCAGCGATTCCGCCGTCACCACCTCGCGCGGCCGGGGCCCGCCGGCCAGGGCCATGGCAACCGCGCGCCTGCCGGCCTGGACAAACAGCTTCCGGCGGCGCGGATCGGATGCCGGAATCGTGCCGTTGCCCGGCAGGGCCATGCCGAGCGCCTCGCACAGGCAATTCATCGAGTTCGCCGTGAACATTCCGGAGCAGGACCCGCAGCCCGGGCAGGCATGCTCTTCAAGCGTCTCAAGCTCCGCCCCGGTTATCTTGCCCAATGCGCAGGCCGCCACGCCCTCGAAAACGCTGATCAAATCCACCGTCCTTCCCGCCGGGGTCTTTCCGGCCAGCATGGGACCGCCGCTGGCGAACACAGCGGGAATGTTTGTCCGCAACACGCCCATCAGCATGCCGGGCACTATCTTGTCGCAGTTCGGAATGCACACGAGGGCGTCAAAGCAGTGCGCGCCCACCATGGCCTCCACCGTGTCGGCAATCACTTCGCGGCTCGGCAGGGAGTATTTCATGCCGAAGTGCCCCATGGCAATGCCGTCGCAAATGCCCATCGTGTTGAACTCGAACGGCACGCCTCCGGCCTTGCGGATGGCTTTGCAGACCAGCCGGCCAACCTTGTTCAGGTGCACATGGCCGGGAATGGTCTCGGTAAAGGAGTTGCACACGCCGATGAACGGCTTGCCGAAATCCGCCTTCGCCACGCCAATGGCCCGCAGCAGGCTGCGATGAGGCGCGCGTTCACGGCCCTGCTTGATCTTTTCGCTGTTCATGATTCCCTCCAATATCGCAACCGCAAAGGAGACGGGATTCAGAATGCCGTTCACCCGCCGGAATAATCCCCGACGCCGTTCTTTTTACGAAATAAGGCCCGCCAGCACAACGAAAAAGAGTGCGTGTACAAATCAGCGGAAGGTGCTATAGTGCATTTCCAAAAGCACTTGTTTATTCAGAAGGCGGAATGGAATTGCATGGAGAACGCCAAGGGAGCAAACGATGAAATCATCCGCAACTCAAGAACACGCGCTTTTCCCGGCATGCCTTGCCTGCCTTGTTCTCGGCCTCGCGCTTGGAACCGCGTCCTGCCGGAAAGCCGATATGCGCAAGGTCGATATTTCCGTGCCCGGCATGACCAACCAGGCCTGCGCCACGCTCGTCCAGAACTCGTTCATGACGCCGCAGGGCGTCATGCAGGGGATAAAGACCATCCAGCCCGACTTGACCAGGCGGGTGGTCACCATCACCTACGATTCCATGAAGCTGGCAAGGAAGAACCTGGAATACACAATCGCAGGCGCGGGCTTTGACGCAAACGACGTCAAGGCGCAGACAAACCCGGCCGCCTTGCCGCCCAGATAGCCCCGGCGCATGCAGTCACTGGTAGACCAATTCCTGGATTACATATCCCTTGAGCGCGGGCTCAGCCCGAACACGCGCTGCGCTTACGAGCAGGACTTGCGCGCATTCGTCCGGCACTTGGAGGCGAAAAAAACGGCCTCTCTCAACTCCGTCACGCGCAAGCAGGTCCTGGATTTCCTGCTCGCGCAGAAAGCGAGGGGCTTGAGCGCCAACAGCGTTTCGCGCATGTTCGTTTCCATCCGGGTCCTTTTCCGCTACCTGCAGCAGGAGGGGCTGCTCGGCCAAAACATCACCGAGGCAATGGACTCGCCGCGGCTCTGGAAAATCCTGCCTGACACCCTATCGCCGCGGGAAGTGGACCGCCTGCTGGCATCCAGCCCGGGCGACAAACCCGCGTCCGTCCGAAACCGGACCATCCTGGAAACCTTTTACGCGACCGGGCTGCGAGTATCGGAGCTGGCGGAGCTGACCATTGACAACCTTCATTTTGACGCGGGCTACCTGCGCTGCATCGGAAAGGGCCGGAAGGAAAGAATCGTGCCCTTCTCCGCCGGCGCGGCAAACCTGCTGAGACAATACCTGGAAACGGTCCGGCCCGGCTGGGCAAAGGATTCCGGCGTGCGGTGCGTGTTTGTCACGCGCACAGGACGCCCGCTGAGCCGCAAGACCCTGTGGAAGATGGTCAAGGCCCATGCCCTGAAAGCGGGCATAGCCAAGTCCGTCAGCCCGCACACCCTCCGGCACTCGTTCGCCAGCCACCTGCTGGCCAACGGCGCGCCGCTCAGGGTGATCCAGGAAATGCTGGGCCACGCGGACATCGCGACGACCCAGATATACACGCACGTGGACTCGGCCCGGCTCAAGTCGGTCCACGAGCAGTTCCATCCGAGAGCCTGACCAAGCGGGAGCGTTATGCTGAAACTCTTTCGAAGCAATCCGTATCGCGAACTGGAAAAAAACATAGGCTACTCCTTCCGGGACAAAAGCCTGATCGCCACAGCCGTCCGCCACCGCTCGTTCAAGACCGAGGCGGACGATGAAGCCGACGACAACGAGCGCATGGAGTTCCTTGGCGACTCGGCGCTGAACCTGATAGTCGGGCTCTGGCTGTACCAGTCTTACCCGGATTTGCAGGAGGGCGCCCTGACCACCATGCGGACCCAGATGACAAGCGGCAAGGCCCTGGCGCGCCTGGCGCGGCACATAAGGCTCGGCGACCAGATAAAGCTGGGCAGGGGCGAGCGCAAGAGCGGCGGGCACAAGCGCGCCTCCACGCTCGAAGACGCGCTCGAAGCGATCATCGGCGCTGCGTTTCTCGACGGCGGACTGAGGGCCGTCAACAGGATCTTCCACCAGCTTTTCATTCCGCTGCTGCCGGTCTCGCCCGACGACAAGTGGGCCGACAACCCGAAAGGCCGGCTCCAGGACGTGTGCCAGCGCCGCTGGCGCGCCAACCCGCGCTACCGCATCGCGAATGTCAACGGGCCCGCGCATTCCAAGACGTTTGTGATAGAGGCCGTGGCCCCGGACGGTACCGTCGGATTCGGTGACGCCTTCACAAAGCATGAAGCCGAATCCAGGGCCGCGCAAGACCTGCTTGACCAGATTCAGCCGCGCCGCAGGGAACGCTCGCAGGCCGAGGCTGAAGATGACGATTACGAGGAAGATTACGAGGAGGATGATTAGCCCTCGTTGTTTTTAAGAGAATATCCAATAGCCAACAAGGAATTTCCAAGGATGAAGGAAAGGGTATTTGACCTGCAGGATCGGTTGGTCGACTTTGCCGTGCGGATCATCAAGCTCTCCAATGCGCTTCCAGAAACTAAAGCCGGCAAGCACGTCTGCGCACAGATACTGAGAAGCGGAACATCTTCGGCTTCTAATTATGGTGAAGCCCAAAGCGCGGAATCAAAAGCTGATTTCATCCACAAGCTCAAGGTCGCCTTAAAGGAGCTCCGTGAAACGGAGATATGGTTGAAGATCATTGTTCGATCCGGATTAATCCAGCAATCAAAGAAACTCGACCCACTTCTAAAGGAAACGGATGAATTGATTGCAATACTGTGCAAAAGCGTGAAGACGGCTGGGGAAAAGAAAGAGCATTAGCGATAAAGCACTTGGTCATTGGATATTCCTTGTTGTTTAAAGAGAATATCCAATATCCAACAAGGAATTTCCAAGGATGAAGGAAAGAGTATTTGACCTGCAGACCGGGTGAGCGACTTTGCCATTTCTAAAGAAAACAACGTTAGCCCAAGTTTCGCACCCCCTCTGAGATTTTAGTCAAAAAGAGGCCATTTGAGGCCGTTTTTCTTTGTAAGTCGTTGATATATGATTCGGAGATTGCTTTGTAGTGCCCATAAATGTTTGCCCCT
>JAAZAB010000378.1 GCA_012514555.1 Lentisphaerota bacterium | reverse complement strand
TCAAACCACGAGGGATTGGCCATAGTGCGGCATCTGCTGTGTTGCAGCGGGTTCGGAGTATGTCACAATACACCTTCACCCGCTACGCCTTGCATCTGCCGCACTCTGACCAATCGCAAAATCCGGGGTTAGCCCGAAAGAAAAACAGGCGGAAATGGAGGACGAGCGTCCTCGCGCGCCTGGCTTATGGCTTCCTTGACGCAGCCCTGGCGCAGCCGCACCTTTTTCAAGGAAACAGTTGCATCCCGGATGCGCTCCGCTACAATGCCGACGTTCCACTGCGCCAGAAAAACTGAAACAACAGCCGGCGGCCGTGGAACGCAAGGAGAGCGCAATGAGCAAAACATACAGGATAGCCGTGCTTCCCGGCGACGGCACCGGGCCGGAAGTGATCCGCGAAGGGCTCAAAGTTGTCCAGGCCGCGGCGACGCGTTTCGGGTTCAAGCTGGACGCCCACACCTATGATTTCGGCGGCGAGCGCTACATAAGGACCGGCGAGGTCCTGCCCGACTCGGCCGTCGGGGAGTTGCGCAAATTCGACGCAATCTACCTCGGCGCCATCGGCCACCCGGACGTAAAGCCCGGCATTCTCGAAAAAGGCATCCTCCTGCGCCTGCGGTTCGAGCTTGACCAATACATCAACCTGCGGCCGGTGAAGCTGTTCCCCGGCGTGGACTGCCCGCTGAAGGCCAAGGGCCCGGCCGAGATAGACTACGTGGTGGTGCGCGAGAACACGGGCGGCCTCTACACCGGCATCGGCGGCATCTCGCAGAAGGGCACGCCCAACGAGGTTGCCATCCAGAGCATGGTCTACAACCGCTTCCAGGTCGACCGCTGCCTGCGCTACGCCTTTGAAACCGCCCGCAAGCGCAACAGGAGGAAGACCCTTGCGCTCTGCGGAAAAACGAACGTGCTCACCCATGTGTTCGACCTGTGGGAGCGCGCCTTCCATGAAATGGGCGGCCGCGACTACCCTGACGTCAAGCGGGAATATTTCCACGTTGACGCCACCTGCATGTGGATGGTCAAGAACCCCGAGTGGTTCGACGTTATCGTTACGGAAAACATGTTCGGCGACATCATCACCGACCTGGGCGCCATCACGCAGGGCGGCATGGGCATCGCGGCCGGAGGCAACATCAACCCGGACCCGGGCGGCGTGAGCATGTTTGAGCCCATCGGCGGGTCGGCGCCCAAGTACACCGGCAAGAACGTAATCAACCCGCTGGCCGCCATCTGCGCCGGCGCAATGATGCTCGACGCGCTCGGCGAGGCCAAGGCCGCAAAAGCCATTGAGGACGCGGTGGCGGACGTCACGGCCCACAAGGTCAAGAACCTCGGCGCCGGCAAGATGGGATTCACCACCTCGGAAGTCGGCGACCTTGTCGCCGTGCGCGTGGCGGGCTGATTTCCGCGAAGAACGGAATCGCGCAATGAAGCAATACAAGGTTGGAGTTGTGGGCATCGGCGCGGTCGGCGCCAAGATGCTGGAAGTCCTGAGGCAGCGAAAATTCCCTGCTTCGGAAATCCGCGTCATGGCTCGATCCGAGCGCGACGAGGAAATCAACGGCGAGGTATTCCACGTGGTTCCGGCAGCCCTGGAAGCCTTCGAAGGCCTTGATTTCGCGTTTTTCGCAGGCACCGAGGGCGCAAAGGGCGCGTCGCAGCAGTTCGGCTGGCACGCGGTCGAGCGCGGGGTCATCGTGATCGACAACGGCGACGATTTCCGCATGGACAGGCGCGTTCCACTGGTGATTCCGGAAATCAACCCGGAAGCCATAGAAAAGCATGAGGGTCTGATTTCCAATCCGAATTGCAGCACCATTGTCGCGCTCATGGCGCTGGGTCCCCTACACAAGGCCAACCGGATCAGGCGCTTCACCGTGGCGACCTACCAGGCTGTCTCGGGCACAGGCAGGAACGCGATAGCCGAGCTGGACCAGCAGGTCCGCGCCCATGCCGCCGGCAGGCCCATGGAAAAGGCGGCGTACCCCCACCCGATCGCCTTCAATCTCATTC
>JAAZAB010000377.1 GCA_012514555.1 Lentisphaerota bacterium | reverse complement strand
TCAAGCTGCTGATGCGCTTCTACGACGTCACCAGCGGCTCCATTGAGGTGGACGG
This sequence comes from Lentisphaerota bacterium, assembly GCA_012514555.1. Classification (GTDB taxonomy): domain Bacteria; phylum Verrucomicrobiota; class Kiritimatiellia; order JAAZAB01; family JAAZAB01; genus JAAZAB01. The sequence goes on along the minus strand of JAAZAB010000377.1, from coordinate 2,891 downwards.
CCACGACATCCGCGACTTTGCGCGAAGCGACCTTCGGTCCATGTTCGGCATGGTGCTGCAGGACGCCTGGCTTTCGGGCGGCACCATCCGCGAAAACATCCGCTACGGGCGCCTTGACGCCACGGATGAAGAGGTGATCGCCGCGGCCAAGGCGGCGCAGGTGGATCATTTTGTGCGCACCCTGCCCGGCGGCTACAATATGGAAATCAACGAGGAAGCGGGCAACGTCTCCCAGGGAGAAAAACAGCTTTTAACCATCGCGCGCGCCATCCTGGCCGATCCGAAAATCTTGATACTGGACGAAGCGACCAGCAGCGTGGACACGCGCACAGAAGTGCTCATCCAGAAGGCGATGGATCATCTGATGAAAAACCGCACCAGCTTTATCATCGCCCACCGGCTCTCGACCATCCGCAACGCGGACCTGATCATCGTGATGAATGAGGGCGATATTGTGGAACAGGGCGCGCATACCGAACTGCTGGCCAAAGGCGGCTTCTACGCAAGCCTGTACAACAGCCAGTTCGCGGGTGCGGAAGAGGTCAGCGCGTAAAGGAGGACAGATCATGGAAAAAGAAACGGACAGCCGCCCCATCCTGGCAAAAGGATATTTCGGGCAGGGCTACAACTGCTGCCAGTCGGTCGTGCTGGCTTTTGCCGAGGACATCGGGCTTTCGGACGAAGCCGCGCTCCGTCTCGCCTCCGCCTTCGGCGGGGGGATGGGCAAAATGCGGGAGGTGTGCGGCGCGCTGACCGGGTCCTTTATGGTCGCCGGCATGAAAAAAGGGTACACCGACCCGGATGCGGACCAGGACAAGGAGGCGCTCTACCGGCTGGTTCAGGAGCTTGCCGAGGCCTTCCGGCAGAAAAACGGCTCCATCCTGTGCCGCGACCTGATCGGGGAAGACTACGCGCCCGGGGACGCGACGCCCGGCAAACGGACGCAGGCCTATTACGATTCACGCCCCTGCGCCAACTTCATTGAAGATGCGGTGCGCCTGCTGGAGGAAAAGCTTAACTGAAACTTAAGAACAAAGGAAAGGACTGCTTTTTGAAGCAGTCCTTTTCCTATGCCTTTCCCATTGCCTATGAATAAGGCAGCGCCCGGGGATCGTTTCCCTTCCGGTTTTATCGCGCCTGCCTGGAGGGCGGTTCCCTGCCCCGGAAAACCGGATAGACTGCCGGCCCGGTCATCTTCCTTTCGGCCTCGTGGTGAGGAAACATTCGCCGCAGATGCCCTGCAGCTCCAATTTGTGCCCCAGCACGCGAAAGCCGGCATCCCTGATATCGGGGGTAAAAACCTCCATCGGGCAGTTTTTGAGCGCAAAGATCCTGCGGCAGACCAGGCACACCGCGTAATGCCGGTGGTCGTGGCGGTCCAGTTCATACACCGCCGCCCCGCTGTCCAGCAGGCTGGTCCGGATCACCGTGCCTTTCTGCGTGAACATCTCCAGAATCCTGTAAACGGTGGAAAGAGATCCGGCGTCCCTCCCGATCCGTCCGTAAATATCCGCGGCGGTCAGGGGCGTTTCTGCCTCCTTCAGCACGGAAAGCACGCAGCAGCGCTGCTTTGTCTTTTTAACGCCCTCCGGCCAGAAGGCGGCGAATTTTACGGGGTCCCCGGAAAGCCGTAAGGCTTTTTGGGGTGTGGCTGCGGGGTCCCCGGAAAGCCGCAAGGTTTTTTGGGGTGTGGCTGCGGGGTCCCCGGAAAGCCGCAAGGCTTTTGGGGGTGTGATTCCGTCCATTTCCTTACCTCCCTTTCCTGCCTGCCGTCCCATGCCGCGCCCGCCTGAACATGAAGGTCCCGGCAAAGGCAAGCGCGGATATCAGCACAATGGTCGCGCCGCTGGCGGTGTTCCAGTAATAGGACAGGATCAGCCCGGCTATCCCCGAGACAAGCGCGATCAAAACCGAATAGAAATGGTACTGCCGGACGCCCCTCGCGATGTTGCGCGCAGCCGCTGCGGGCAGAACCAGCAGCGAACTGATGATCAGCACCCCCACCCACTGGATGGAAACCGTGACCACCACTGCCGTGACCACGGTGAACAGCGTGTCGTACAGGTTCACACGGATGCCCCGGCTGTGCGCCAGGGAGGGGTTCACGCTCACCAGCAGCAGTTTGTTGAAGATCAAAAACCACAAAGCAATGATCGCGGCCAGCGTGACGGCCAGCAAAAGCAGGTCGGACGCGCTGATGCTGAGAAGGTCGCCGATCAGGAACGCGGAATACTTCGCAAACCCGCCACTCCGCGACAACAGCACGATCCCGAGCGCGACCGCGGAAGAGGAAAATACGCCGATGATGGTGTCTGTGGAAGCGGTGTTCGCGCGTTTGACCGCCATGATCGCGAAGGACAGGAGGATGGAAAACAGCACCATGGACCAGATAGGCTGCCCCACTCCCGCCAGCACGCCGATGGCAATGCCGGTCAGCGCGGAGTGCCCGAGTGCATCCGCAAAGAACGCCATGCGGTGATTGACCACCATGGTGCCCAGCAGCCCAAAGGCGGGCGTCACCAGCAGCACGCCTAAAAGCGCGCTTTTCATGAAATCGTGGCCGGCCCAGTCGAACCGGAGAAACAGGTCCATCACACGGTAGATCTCGCTCATGCCTTGTCCTCCCCGCTGTCCGTCAGATCCAGGCCGAACACCTCGGCCATTTTTTGATGCCGGAACACTTCCCCCGGCGTTCCCACGGCCTGGATGGTCTTATCGTTCAAAAGGGCCACCCGGTCGGCGTACTTCTTTACCAGACGCAGGTCGTGTGAAACCAGGATAATGGAAAGATGGTACGCGCGCCGCAGATCGGAAACCGTTTTGTAGAAGATCTTAAGGCCCGAAAGGTCGATCCCGGAGACCGGCTCATCCAGCAGCAGCAGGTCGGGTAC
>JAAZAB010000376.1 GCA_012514555.1 Lentisphaerota bacterium | reverse complement strand
GATGAAGAACTCGCTCTGCCGCACGATCCCCCGGGGACCCGAGAGGCGGGAGAGCAGGCGGTAGATGTCGACGATCTGCTGCACGGTGAAGGGCGAACAGCTCTGCTGGCCGTCGCGGAACGTGGTATCGGTGATCCAGATCTCCTCCGGGGCGTTCATCGGCACGGCCCGGTGGTTGAACGGCACCTTGGGAATGGTCGCGTAGTCGTAGAGATCGCGGTAGAGATTGGGACGCTCCACGTCCTGCAGACGATACTTGTACTCCGCTTGCTCCAAGAGGTTGGTGCGGCCGCTGAACTGCAACATGATGACTCCCTTCTGGCGACAGGCAGGCGGTTCCCGCGCTGACCGTTCGTATGATAATCCAGCGCGTGCGCGGCTGTCAATGACGTTCGCCCTGCAGCAGTAATCGGTTGGTGACAGGGGTGCGGCAAGGTTGAGCGAGGGGAAGCGGAAGGATGGCGGAGCCATACGCCTGCTTGTGGCATGCATTTCGGCGGGATCGCCGGTTGATATTCGACATCGGCGCGAGCTCACTGGGTCGGCACGTACAGAGGCAGGCCTCCAAAGACTCGGGCGAACATGTTTGCGTTGCGGTCTTGCGCGTAGTCGTCCAGGGCTTTCACCAAACGGACCGCCGGGTCGGTGCAGCAGGCGTTGAGCGTATGCAGCACGCTCATCAGCACGCTTCGCGTTTCCCGTCCTTTGACCGACTGGGAACCGTGGCTGACCTTGCGCGCGATGGCGAGCGGCCGGACGGCGCGTTCGGCGGTATTGTTCTCGGCGGGCACGCGCGGGTCTTCGGTCCAGTGCCAGAGTCGCCGCGTGTTCTCGCGGAAGATGTTCTGGATCGCCTGCACGGAAGGGTGCCGCGCCGGCGCGCGGGCGAGGGTCTCGATGTTCTGTCTGATGATCGCCGCCCGCACGAGGTAGGTCACCGGGTCGCCGGCGCAGGCGGACCGCAGCGACATGGCCGCGCACAACCACGGGACGAGGGCTTCCGCGAAGGTTTTGCACTCCTTTGACGCGGGGTTGTCGACCACGAGGGCGAGGGTGTCGCGCTTCAGGTGCTCGAAGCAGTAGCCGCGCTCGCCGGCGAAGCAGTTGTAGGCGGCATAGCGGTCGGTCACGAGCGTTCCGCCGCAGTCGGCGAGCACATCCGCCGGCACGGACATGGCCCGGGTGCCCTCGCAGACAAAGAGCGTGACGCGTCCGGCGACGAACACCCAGGCGTAGCCGTTGTCCCCGTCCGTGCGCCAGGGGGTCTCGTCCGCGTGCTTCACGGCAGCGTCCCGGAGCAGGGCGCGCAAGCCGTCGGAGGCCGGGCGGAACAGCGCGGCCAGGCGGTGCATCGCGTTCAGGAGCGTCCCCTTGGGCACGCCGAGCCTGCGGGCGAGCGTGCCCATCGGAACGCCGTCGAGGTAGTGCTCGCGGGCCGCGCGCGCCAGGACGCGGTTCGTCAGACGGGTCTTGGGCAGGACGCCGGGGACGCGGGGGCGCACGGGCTTGCGGCAGTGCGGGCAGTAGCGCGCCGGCACCCGCACACGCCTCGGGAAGGCCGGCAGGGGATGGCAGTCGATCAGGTCGCGGATGGTCTCTGCCCCTCCCGGAAAGTCGGTCAGGGCGCCGCCGCAGCAGGGACAGGCATCCGGGGCCGGCAGATCCTCGACGTCCGGCTTGGGGCCTTCGGGCGGCTTCCAGCCGTGCCCCGTGTGGCCGGCACGCGCGCCGCCCCTGCGCCGCCGCTTTTCGGCGGGCGTCCGTTCGGGCGCCGACGGCTTCACCAGCCGCTGCGACGAGGGGGTCGAGAGCCCGAACGGCCGCTCCTTCGCGGTGCGCTCCTGCCGGGACAGCCTCGCCTTGAGCCGGACGACCTCCCCCTGGAGGCGCGCGTTCTCGGCCAGCAGGTTCATATACTTCGGACAGAAGCAGTCCTGCGACGCTCTCTGGGTGACCGTCAAGCTTCCGCCTCCCCGCGCAGGGCCAGCACCAGGTCGCGCCCGGCCGCCGTGATTATCCGCTCCAGTTCCCGTCCGTTCGCGATGGCCCGGCGCAACCGTTCGGCGTGGGCCGGCCGGACGTACAGGCCCCGGAGCCTGCCTTCCTCCCGGAAGGTGAAAATCAGCTTCGGATGCTTGCGGCCGGAGGCGCAAGCCTTGCAGTTCTTCCGTGTGCAGGGGGAGCGCGTCTGCGTCAGGGATCCCTTGGCCACGGGCCACAGGGACGCCGCCTTCGCCAGAAACGCAGCCCTGGATCGGTCATCGGCCTGATGCGCTGTTGTTTTCATGATGGCAGTTTATCATATTACAAACGCTCATGCAAGCACAAAAAAATAAATTTCCGCCTTTCGCAGAAATCTTCCTCTTCCTCTCCCCCTCGCTCCTAAACTGCCGCTACCCCTGTCACCAACCGATTACCAAGCCTTTTGCGGAAACCTGCGGGCCGACGAACAGAGCCGGAGCGAAGCGGAGACCGGCCATCCGGAGGAT
>JAAZAB010000375.1 GCA_012514555.1 Lentisphaerota bacterium | reverse complement strand
GCCCGGCCGGGTAAACATCCTCCAACTGGCCGCGGGCGCCCGGACCGATGACTTGCAGCCGTTTATGAGCCTCGCTATCAGGGTAACTGGCCATGCCGGCGCTTTGCCCGCACAGCAGGAGATTCGGAAAATCGGTGGTGTGATCCATGTGCAGGTGGGTAAAGAAAAGCGCCTTCACATTCTTGAGGAACGAGGGATAGCCTTTCAGGACGTTGTTGCCGTCAATGTTGGTGTAAGTTCCCGAGTTAAACGCCGTGCCAAGCCGCTGTGAGGCGCCGGGCCCGAGATCTATCAAATAGATATGCTCCGTTCCGTTGCCGGCGTTTTCCCTCACCACCAGCGCGGACGCAGTGCCCATGCGCTCGGAGTCCGGCCACCAGGTCGGCCCGCCCGACGTGCCAAGCAGCACAACCTTGGTGCCCGCAAGCGCATTCACGCTTACCCCGCCCAAAAGAAGCGCCGCCATGGCCCCTGCCGACTTGTGAAAAAAACCGCTTTTCAAAGCAGCGCTTGATTGTTTTCACGAGTGTCCTCTCCTTGTTCGGTCAAATGCCGCCAAATGCCGTATTCAGCGCGCGTAAAAGTTGAAGATGTAACCCTGCTCGACCCTGCGAATATAGATTGTGCCGACGGTGGGCGCTCTTTCGGGATAGCTCAGATATACGAAGTACGGAATGATGGAACCGTTGGTCACGGACATCGTCCCGTTGAAATCGAATACGCGCGAGTGTATGGCTATCCGCCCGCCCCCGGCGCCGCCGCCTTTCTATTGGCCCGGTATGCCGGCACTCCCGTATCAATACTCAGCGCGTGTTCCGAAATGGCTCGTCAGCGTGTAGGTGAAAACCTTTGATGAGCGCGCGTCGAGCTTGAGCGTGAACTTGACCGTGCTCTTGTCCACCTTCTCGAAGTCTCCGCAGTCCCCGGCCGGCGCGATTTCCCACTTCCGCGCCTCAAAACCCCGGCGAATTTCGACTTTCACCGGAATATCCCGCGTGTTCTTCACTTCGATCCTGACTTCGCGCACCTCGTCCCAGCCCACGATGTTCCCGTTATTGTCGGTCTGGTAATTCTCCGAGCGGAAGTCCATCACCTTGGGCTCCACAAGCACGTTAGGCGCAGGCCCCAGGTTCAGCTCCACGTCCTCGTTCACCGGGATGTACTTGAACTCCGACTGGCCCTCATAGCTCAAGCGCCTTTCGGAATCGGCATTCCGGTACACGCGCAACAGCCCACCCGGAATGGGAGTCTGCCCCAGCTTGTGCTCCTTGTCGTTCTTGAAGCTCAGGAACCGCATGGTTTGCGGGCCGTAACGCTTCTCGTCGTGCTTGTACAGGTTCACAACGCCTACGCCGTCCTGGTCGAAGCTCGGCAGACGCTTGGACCAGCCGGTGGGGATCGTCTCCGTGCCCTCGATTGTGTAAAGGAAATACTCGCTCAAGCCTTCTTTCACAATCTCCTTTTTTTGCCCACCTTCAGCAAAGGCAAGCTCTTCCTTCAAATCTGACTTTGCGCCATATAAAACAGTTTTTTCACGTTCTTCGCGACGAGACCGCAGGCCGCGGGCTGTCGCAGGGCTGCCGTAAGGGTATTCGCGCCGGGCCAACTCCGCGATCTCGTCTATCATGTGCACCTGGCCGACTATCACGCGCGTTTGCGCGTTCTCGTAATCCTCGCCGCTGCTGTTGCTCACCTGCACATAGCCTTCCAGCCGCATCACGGACTCGTCCCGGCTCAGCACCCCGTGGTAGAACGCGCGCCAGGACAGGCCGCTGGTCAGGTACGTGATCTCAACCGGCGCCTTTCCGCTGATTTCGCTCTCGATCGCCCAGACACCTATGTTCTGAACCCGGGGCGGGTACGACAAATCGCGTACCAGAATCTTCTCCGCCTGCTGCAATACGCGCAGCTCAAGGCTGGTCGGGTCAATGAGCGTGTTGGCCCAGGAAAACTGCAGGCGGTTCAGGCCCTTCTTCAAGGTCAAAGCCCGCGTCTCGCGGACCAGTGTCAGGTCGGCCGAGTTGTAGATCGTCAATTGCACGCCGTCGCGCGTCGGCAGCGTGACAAGGTCCACCTTGGCCAGGGCCGGGATGCACATCGCCAGCCCGAGAGCCAGGCTTGAGACAAATCGCATGTTCACGGCATTCTCCGGCAGAATGAAATCGGGAAAAAACTTTTCCCGCAGAGGCGCAGGGGCGCAGAGAATTCAATCAAGAAATTCGGGACAAAAATCATGATGGGCTGTAATGGCCGCCTCAACCACTCCCATATTTACTCTCATTCCCTGCGCCTCAGCGCCTATGCGCGAACATTCTCTTATTTCGAGCTTCCATCATCTCGCGCCGCCATCCTTGCGGGTGATCTCCACCTTGACCATGTCGGCTGCGCGAACCACGGCGACGGATTCGACCGACGCGCCTCCGGCCTTTACGGTGATCACAACCAGTTCGCCGGCAGCGCTGAGTTCGACGCCCGTCGCGCTCTTCTGCAGCTCGGAGCGCAGGCCCGAGCGCTCGACAAACGTGAGGGTCACGGTGTCGCCGGCCGGGCACGCCTGCCTGGCCGCCTGCCAGGCCGCGACCCAGTCGGAGGCATGCGCCACCGGCCTGGCCTCGCATGCCTGGCAGTTCGCGCAAGGGGTTTCGGCGGCCGCGGCCATGAAGGCCGTTGTCATGAAAAGAATCGCACCGACACACATTGCCATCCGGCCTGCACCATGTTTCATGGCATCCTCCCGTCTCAATTCTCAGCGCGTGTTCCGAAATGGCTCGTCAGCGTGTAGGTGAAAACCTTTGATGAGCGCGCTTCGAGCTTGAGCGTGAACTTGACCGTGCTCTTGTCCACCTTCTCATAGTCTCCGCAGTCCCCGGCCGGCTTGATTTCCCACTTCCGCGCATCGAAGCCGCGGCGAACTTCGACCTTAACCGGAATATCCCTCGTGTTCTTCACCTCGATCTTCACCTCGCGTACCTCGTCCCAGCCCACAATGTCTCCGTGGTTGTCGGTCTGGTAATTTTCCGAGCGGAAATCCATCACCTTGGGCTCCACCAGCACGTTCGGCGCGGGGCCCAGGTTCAGCTCCACGTCCTCGTTCACCGGGATGTATTTGAACTCCGACTGGCCCTCGTAGCTCAGGCTCTTGGCCGCGTCGGCACTCCTGAACACCCGCAGCAGCCCGCCCGGAACCGGGGTCTGGCCCAGCTTGTGCTCCTTGTCGTTCTTGAAGCTCAGGAACCTCACGGTTTGCGGGCCGTACCGATCCTCGTCGAACTTGTACAGGTTCACAACCGGCACGCCGTCCTGGTCGAAACTCGGCAGCCGCTTGGACCAGCCGGTCGGGATCGTCTCCGTGCCCTCGATCGTGTAAATGAAATATTCGCTCAAGCCTTCCTTCACAATCTCCTTTGGCTTCGGCCCGTTCAAGTCGAAGCTGCGGCCGCCCATTGCCATTTTCATCATTCCAACTTCACGATGCATTGTGCCCTCGCGCCCGGATGCCGGGGCGGAAGGGAGTGTCAGGGGACTGCCATACGGATACTGGCGTCGGGCCAGTTCCGCGATCTGGTCAATCATGTGCACCTGCCCGACAATCACGCGCGTCTGAGCGTTCTCGTAATCCTCGCCGCTGCCGTTGCTCACCTGCACGTAGCCTTCCAGCCGCATCACGGACT
>JAAZAB010000374.1 GCA_012514555.1 Lentisphaerota bacterium | reverse complement strand
GTCTGTATGCGGCGCAGGAATCGGCGTTCAGCGCGTGGCTTGACATGGGCCGGTTCCAGGTCGCCTGCGTTTCGCCCGAGCTTTTTTTCCGGCTCGACGGGCGCTCGCTGGCGGCGCGCCCGATGAAGGGAACGGCGGCCCGCGGCCGATGGGCTGCGGAGGACGAGGCCCTGGCCGCGGCGCTGGCCGCCTCGGAGAAGGAGCGGGCCGAGAACGTGATGATCGTGGACCTGCTTCGCAACGATCTCGGCCGCGTGGCCGCGCCGGGCACTGTCTGCGCCGGGCCTCTGTTCACGGTTGAGCGCTATCCCACGGTGCACCAGATGACTTCCGCGGTGCGCTGTGAAACCGATGCGGAGGTTCCGGACATCCTCGGCGCCCTGTTCCCCTGCGGCTCCGTGACCGGCGCGCCCAAGGTTCGAACCATGCAGATCATAGCGGAGCTGGAGGACTCGCCCCGCGGCGTTTACTGCGGCGCCATTGGCTGGTGGGGCCCGGACCGGCAGGCCGGGTTCAACGTGGCCATCAGGACCGCGGTGTCGGACCGCGGGCGGGGCACGATCGAGTACGGGGTGGGGGGCGGCATCACCTGGGGTTCGACCTCAAGCCGCGAATACGAAGAGTGCCTTGTCAAGGCGGACGTGCTGTCGGCCCCGGACCGGGTTGCGCCAACGCTGCTGGAAACCCTGTGCTACGATCCGTCCCGTGGCTATCTTTTCCTCGAACGCCATCTGGCGCGCCTGTCGGCGTCAGCCCGCTATTTCAACCATCCTTTCGACATGGCGCGCGTAAAGGCCGCGCTGGATGCCGCGGCCTCCGGCGCGGCGGAAGCGCTGCGCGTCCGCCTGACGCTGGCGCCGGACGGGATCGCGTTGGCGCATGCCGGGCCCCTGAAGCCGCTGCCGGTTCCGCTCCGGCTCGGGTTCGCCCGCGAGCCCGTGTGCTCCGGCGACATCCGGCTTTTTCACAAGACCACGGACCGCTCGCTGTACGACAGGGCCCGCGAGGGCTGTCCTGATTGTGACGGCGTCATTTTGTGGAACGAGCGGGATGAAGCCACGGAAGCCGGGTTTGCCAATCTCGTTGTGGAGCTCGACGGCGGACGCTTCACGCCGCCGCTGGAATGCGGCCTGTTGCCCGGAGTGTTCCGGGAGGAGCTGCTCGAACAGGGTGCGATTCGCGAGCGCGTGCTGTCCCGTTCCGAGGTGGTCGGCGCCGCCCGGGTCTGGCTGGTGAACTCGGTTCGCGAGTGGATTCCGGCCGAGCTGGCCCGGCGCTGAAGCGCGGGGCATGAGGGTGGGCAGGGCTTGGCGAGTCGCCGGCGCTCGCGCCGGAATCAGGGCAGGAGGCCGCGTATGGCCTCGTAGACATATTCGGCGGCGAGGCGGTGGCCGTCCTCGTTGAAGTGCGACTCGTCGCTGAAGTAGCGCGGGTCCTCGCCGAAGATGCCGTAGAGGTCAACGCAGACCAGCCCGTTGGATGCGGCGAAGTCACGGGTTATCCTGTTGTATTCCGGGGCGTGGCGAATCCACCAGTCCGCGGGCGGCCGGCCCCGGACCCTGAAGGGCCGGGTCAGGACCACCAGTTTCGCGCCGTTTTTTTCGGTAATTTCAAGGGCCTCCCGCATGGTCGCGGCGTACTGTTCCGCGCTGACCCTGGGGATCGGCTGCCGGGCGCCGGACGCGGACAGGCGGTCCATGGTTTCGAGCGCGAGCTGGCCCACATGCGATTGCATGAGCAGCCGGTCAACGCGGTATTGCCGTATTTCGCGTTGGGCAAAATCGGAGTCGGGCGCCGTGGCCACGCGCTGGGCATCGTTTGCGCCGAAGCTCCAGAGAACGAGATCGGGCTGGAAGCGAAGCAGTTCCTTCAGGCGTCCCAGGCCCTGGTACGAGGAGTAGCCCCAGACCCCGGCGTTCACGAGCACGCAGCCGGGGTGCTCGCTTTCGATGAGCTCGCCCAGGGTCCGCGGCCAGTTGGGGCCGTCTTCATAGTTCCAGCCCAGCGTGTTGGAATCGCCGAGCGCGAAGACGCGGAACTCGCCCTTTTGCTTGGCCTCGGACAGCTCCGGCCCGCGCCAGCCCCGGGCGTTGAACACCGACAGGTTTGGCCTGGGCCGCCAGATGAGTTTCGGGTCGTACTCGAAATGGCCGTCCACGAATGCGTGATCCATCCGCCAGTCCGAGCGCTGGGTCATCCTGACGCGCAGGGGCATGTAGCGATAGCCCCTGGCGCGCAGAACCGCCTCGACCGCGGCAAGGGTCAGTATCGCGGAGATAAGCGCCAGGAGGAGCTTGAACCCGGCATGAGTGCTCTGCGCCGGGCGCGCCGTGATGTGCGGATTTCCGGGTTCGGTTTGCATCGCTTACCCGGGGTAATACCTGGCGACCCACGGGGAAATGAGGTCTTCATCGATCTTAATTATGCCGATTTCGCGCTCCGCGTTTTCGACGGAATCCGAGGCGTGCGCGGCGTTGACCATTATGTCGCGTCCGAACTCGCGGCGGACCGAGCCGGTGGCGGCCTTGCTCGGGTCCGTCGAGCCGAGGAGGTTCCGAATCTTGCTGATCGCGTTGATGCCGCCATACACGAGGGCCAGGCACTTGTTCAGGCCTTCGCGCGCCCGTTCTTCCGGCGGGCAGCTTGGCGGGTAGACGCCGGTCATGAACTTGACGATCTGGTTGAACTGCTCGTCCCCGACGAGCGGGCCGAGAGTTTCGCCCAGGGAGTCCCGGAGCGCGTCGGGAAGTATTATTTCGAATTCCGCCTCGAGTGTGAGCTTTGCCCTTTCGGCCGCCTGTTTTTTCATTTTCTCGCGCAGGATGGAGCGGACCGGGCCGTAGAAATCCTCGGCCTCCGCCACGCTCATGCGGTGAATCTTGGCGGCGACGATGCGGAGCCCGGAGCGCGAGAGCACGTCCACGATGTTGCCCGGCCTGGCATTCGGGAAGCGGAAATTGTCCGGCTTGATCAGCACGAGCGTGCGTTCCCAGCCGCTGTCATGGTTGACGTCGGCCGCGTTGTGGACCCAGCCGCCGTGGCGCTCCGAGAACCGGGCCCAGAGCCTCAGCGTGGCGCCGGTCTCCTCCGGCGTGGAGGCGATCAGCACAGCGGGCTCGAAGTATTGCACCTTCTTGTCATCGTCCGTGACATAGTCGCCGTAGGTGTCGCGCACGCTCTCGCTGCCGCCCATGATCAGGGGGCCCGTCACCTCGCGCACCTTCTGGATCGCGTTCTCGCCTTCCAGGAGGATCATCATCGCCCGCCGCGTCCGGCCCGTGCGCGGATCCCTGCCGTAAGCCTTCCTGATGTAAGCGGTCAGCAGCGCTGCCGCGGCCGGGTCGGCCGCCATGTATTGCCTGACGATTTTGATGTAATCTTCCACAAGCTCGTCCGGCGGCGAAAACAGGCGCGCGGCCACCAAATCGAGCCCGGTCCTGCTCAGGAAGCGGCCGATCACGCCGCCGGTTCTTGACTTGGCAATGGTGTAAGGATTGATTATAACGAAAGCCAGCTCGGAAGACATGGTTGAACTCCGTTGAATATTGTGGTCCCGCGCATGCCTGTATAGTCCACGTGTGCGCCGCGATCAAGCCAAAACAGCCAAAACAGACATGAACCCTGGAAACCAAATGCCGGAACATGCCGCTCGAACGCTGGCGGCGCTCTGCCCGGGCATCCTGCTCGAGCTTGACGACGCCGTTCGCTCCGGCGTGCCGGCGGACCAGGCTTTTGCGCGCATGGCCCGGTCGCACCGGGAGTGGGGCGGCCGGGACAGGCGCGTTCTGTCAGGGCTGGCGTTTTCCCGGTTCCGCTGGCGCGGCTGGCTGCCGCCCGGGCCGGAGCGCCTGGCGGAGGCCTGTGTCTGTTCCGGCCTGCTCGACGGCGCGGAGGCGTCGCCGGCTGTTCGATGCCTTGCGGCCCAAGCCGGGATAACGGAAGACAGGCTGCGTCCGTTCGGGCCGATGCCTTTGAAGGAGAAGGCTGAGCGCCTCGCCGCGTGGCGCGGGGAATCCGGGGTCCCGTCGCCGGATGCGCTGGCGCCCGCGTGGGTCCGGGACGCGCTTGGCCTGGCCGGGGCCGCGGGAGACGGCCTGTGGCAGCGCTGCCTTGAAGCGTTCCAGGCCCGGCCGCCGACCTGGCTGCGCGCGGTTCGCGGGGCCGAAGAGGACGTTGCCGGCGCGCTTCTGGCGGCGGGGTCCAAGCCTGAGGCGCACCCGCTGGTTGCCGGCGCCCTGCGCCTGCCGCCCGGCAGCGCGCCTGACCTGGAGTCCGGGCCGCTGCGGGGCCGGGTATTCATACAGGACCTGGCATCGCAGTGCGCGGGGCTCGCCTGCGCGCCGCATGCCGGGGAACGCTGGTGGGACGCCTGCGCGGGCGCCGGCGGAAAGACGCTTCACCTGCTGGACCTGATGGGCGCCTCGGGAAACATCCTGGCGACTGACGCGCGCGGCGGCGCGCTTGAAAAGCTGCGCCGGCGCCTGCCAGGTTTCGCGCGCGGCAAGGTTCGCATGCGGACCTGGAACGGCCCTTCCGAGCCGCCGCCTGGTACGGGCTTTGACGGCGTTCTTGTGGATGCCCCGTGCTCCGGCCTCGGCACTTGGGGCAGGAACCCTGACGCCCGCTGGCGCGCCTCGGCGGGCGATCCTGAGCGCATGGCCGGCCTGCAGCGGGACCTGCTCGCGAGCTGCGGCAGCGCGGTCCGTAAGGGCGGAGCGCTCGTGTACGTCACCTGCACGCTCACGCGCGCGGAAAACGAGGATGTCGCCGAATGGTTCCCGCGGGCGTGCCCGGAATTCGAGATCGAGCCCGCGATCAATCCCGTCAGCGGCCGGCAGTCGTCCGGCGCTTTCCGGATCTGGCCATGGGAGGGCGACTGCAACGGACTATTCATAGCCCGCTTCCGACGCAGGGGCTGACAGCGCCGCCGCAGCGGCGCGGCTGCCAAACGTGTTGATCCCGGCCAGGTTTTGTGTTATCAAGTCGGGGTTTGGAAAACGCAGCAGGCAGTCAGAAGACAGGGTTCAGAAGAATCAGTCATTGAAGAGCATGTTACCAGGAACGAAATGAACACCATTGAACGCGCCAGGGAAATCCTGGATATTGAAATCGAACAGATCCAGGTCGTTCGCAACGCCCTGGGCGGCGGTTTTGAACGGGCGGTGGCGCTCATTCTCGAATGCCTGGGCCGGGGCGGCAAGATAGTGGTCACCGGCGTGGGCAAGAGCTATCACATCGGCCAGAAGATTTCAGGCACCCTTTCAAGCACGGGCTCGACGAGCGTGTCCCTGCACGCATCCCAGGCCGCGCACGGCGACCTTGGCATTCTGGATCGCGATGACGTTCTTCTGGCCATCAGCTTCAGCGGGGAATCCGACGAGCTCACCGCGATCCTGCCCTACGCCAAGCGCGAGGGCATTCGCGTGATCGCGCTTACAGGCGCCCCCGACAGCTCAATTGCGCGGCTGAGCGACGAGGTCATCGTTGTCCCCGTGCAGAGGGAGGCCTGCCCGTTCAACCTTGCGCCCACGGCCAGCACGACGGCCACGCTGGCCGTTGGAGACGCCCTGGCCATCGTGCTCCTCGAGGCGCGCGGCTTCGGCAGGGAAGACTATGCCCGGCTTCATCCGGGCGGCGCCATAGGCAGCGCGCTGCTGCTCAAAGTCTCGGATTTCATGCGCAAGGACCGGGCCCTGGCCTCAGTCGGCGCCGGCGCAAAAGTCAAGGACGCCATCCTGGCAATGACCAGCGCGCGCGCCGGCTGCGTCGGCGTGGTTGACGCCGAGGGCCGCGTTGCCGGCATTTTCACCGACGGCGACCTGCGCAGGCTCATCACGGGCGGAGCGGGCGATATTTCAGAAGTGCTGCTCGATACGGTCATGACCCGCCGGCCCGTCACCGTCCGCGATTGCGACCTTGCGGCAACGGTTCTGAAAATCTTCGAAGAGCACAGGATTGACGACCTGCTCGTCGTGGACGGCGCCGGCCGCCTGGTGGGACTCGTGGACATCCAGGACCTGCCCAGGTGCAAGATACTCTGACCGGGCATCCGCGCCGCCATTTTGCGCGGGGCCCGGCGCCGGCGCAGGGCGGTCAGGCGTGCAGGCTGGTTTCAGCGCCCCCGCTGTTCAGGCTCCTGTGCGCGGCGTCAAGGAATGCCATGACTTCCAGCGTCTCGGCCGCCGGAATGGGGGGCGACCCGGTTTGCAGGAAGGGCACCACGGCGCGCAGAAGCATGGCGTATGCCGGCGGATCGCCGCGGGACGCGCATTGGACCATGCCCCTGTCGGTGAATACCGAGCAGCCAAAGCCCGCGTCCTTGAAGCGCAGTCCCCTGACGGTGCCTATCCGGCCGTCCTGCCACACTCCCGCGAGCACGTCCGTAGCGTCCGTGTGGACGGCCCGAACGCTCAGGCAGCCGCAACCCATGTGGCTGTAAAGGACGTCCACGCTGTGGACCCCGTACCAGAAATAGGACGGATAGTCGTCCAGCAGGTTCATCGGGCCGTATGCCTCGCAGGAGTTGACAACCGCGCCCTCCGGCGCCATGCCCGCCATGCCGGCCGCGAAGCGGCAGGACGATGCCGAGAGAATCGGAACTTTCCGGCTTGCCGCCAATTCCGAGATCGCCAGCGCATCGGCGAAAGAGCAGGCCATCGGCTTGTCTATGAACACCGGCTTTCCTGCCGCCGCCAGTATCCGGAACTGCCCCAGGTGCTGCCGCCCGTCAACGCTTTCAAGCAGGAACCCGTCCATGCCCTCCATCGCTTCCTCGATACTGCCGCAGATCCTGACCCCGTGTTTTTCGCCCAGCTCCCGGGTGAACTGCGGCACGCGCGACGCGCTGTGCTGGAACTTGTCCGTGCCGCCCGGAAAAGCCTTTTCCACCCGCGCCCCAGGCACGTGGTGCCGGTCGCGATCGTTGTTCAGCAGGTTCGCGAACGCGGCGCAGTGCGACGTGTCCAGCCCGATCATGGCCAGCTTCAACTGTGAGCCCATTTCTGCCTCCGTGTGCGGGTGCGATGCTCGGTTTTCAGGCGCTCCCGGCGCCGGGCGCAAGAGTCTTCACGTAAATGATCTTGTCGTCGCCGGGGCTGTAATAGTCCTTCAGAACCGCGGCGGTTTTATAGCCGTTCCGCGAATAAAAATCGCGCGTCGGCAGGTATTTCTCGCACGAGGCGGTCTCGATGTAGACCGCGCGCCCGCTCCGGCCCGCTATCGCCGACTCGGTGTGCGCGAGCAACTGGCGCCCGATGCCGCTTCTTCGAAATTCATTCCGCACCGCGATCCAGTAGAGATCGTAGCTTCCTATCGTGCACGGAATCTCGCCGTAACACGTGTATCCCGCCACCGCCCCGTTCCTCTCGGCAAACAGGAAATTGTAGCCTTCCCCGGCGCCTTTCTTAAGCGCCACCTCCGCCAGTTCAACGGCAACCTTGACTTCATCAGGTCGGAAAAAGCCCGTGGACACAACTATTTCCCGGACACGCTCAGGGTCCTCCTGCCGCACCTCGCTCCTGAATGTGATCTGCGCGTGAGTCATGCCGGTCAATCTTCGTCCTTTCTGGAAATCCTGCGCCGCGAACCGACGCAAAAAAACGCATTTAATCTAGCACGCGTCCCGGGCCGAATCAATCGCAATAAAAACGGGGACTGTGTCGAATGGCGATAAGTTACGCTCATATTTACGTTAAACGGCGGCTGAGGCCAGCCGCCCTCCATGGAAAACGCCCGTATTCCAGCGCTGGAGGGCGGTCGGCCTCGACCGCCGCAGGCTTAACGTAGTGCCATTCGGGACTGTGTCAGTTTTTGTGGTGAACTCCTTCCTCTGTGAACTGGGCGGAACAGGGCGTCTGAAAACGCAGGATTTCACGGCGCCGCGAACGGTTGCCTGGCGGAACAGCGCCGCCCTTGAAGGCGCGTCATGCCCGAACCCGGCGCGCCGCATGCCCTGCAACAGAAAGTTCCGAAAAAAAAGCGCATTAAACCCCAGTATTTAATGGCTTTCCAGCGATTTGACCCTCCACAAGATATGGTAGATGTTGACATGTGAGCCCACATCTGGTTGATTTAGCGTGTTGGGCTTTGAATTCGCGATGACGTTTTTTATGACAGACAACTTCTTTTTTCTTCAGATAGATGGCAGCATGTTTTTTTCAGGAGATTTCCATGGCATCCGTATCCGTGAAACAGGGCGAAGAAGTGCGCCTGGATGGGTTTCGCAAGCGCGACGGACAGGTGGTTGCGTTTGATGTTGAAAAGATCGAATCCGCCGTTGCCAAGGCCGCCAATGCTGCGGCGCGCAGGGAGGGGTGCGTGTTTCCCGACGGCGCTGCCGCGGGCGTGGCGGCGCGCGTGGTCAAACAGCTGGCCGATCCGGCCAGCGAATATTACGTTGGGCCCGACGAATCCGGGAAGCGCGTGGCGGACATAGAGAACGTCCAGGACCTCGTGGAAATCTCGCTCGCCGAGTCTGGGCTGGCATCGATTGTGGCGGTGTACAAGCGGTACCGCAGGCTTCGCGACCTTGCCCGCGAGCGCATCCGGGTGCGCAACAGCCGGCGCAGCCTTGCGAAGGACGTGACCGACGCCAGCCTGCTGCTCGTGGAATCCATGAGCCAGGGCCAGGGTTCGCCATGGGACCGCTCGCGGATAGTCGAGCACATCACCCAGACGGTCCGCCTGCCCCTCGACGTGGCGGTCAGCGTGGCCAAGGCCGTGGAGAACCAGCTCATAGCCAGCGAGCTCAAGATGGTGAGCACCAGGCTCATCCGGGAGCTGGTGAACAACGAGCTTGCCGGGCGCGGCTTTCACGAGCAGCTTCAGGACCTTTCCGTGTATGCAATTCCTCGCGATTTCCTCGAGAACCTGCTGGTGAGCAAGTCGGTGGAGAACAGCAACATCGTCAACAACAATCCCGAGGCGGTGAACCTCGGAATAGCGGAAATGGTTCTCAAGCAGTGGGCGCTGGACGCGATCTTTTCCGGCGATGTCAAGAAAGCCCATGAAACGGGCATGATTCACCTGCATGACCTGGGCTATCCGCACCGCGTGTACTGCTCGTCGCATTCGATCGAGTACGTGAAAAAATACGGGCTCCAGAACCTTCTGAACCTCAACACGGAATCCAGGCCGGCCCGCAGCGCGTCGGTTCTGACCGGCCATCTGAACACGTTCCTTGCGTCGATGCAGGCGAATTACGCGGGCGCCCTGGGCATAGCTTACATCAACATCCTTTACGCGCCCATGATAGAGGGCATGAGCCCGGGCCAGCTCAAGCAGGTCGCCCAGGAGCTGATATTCAACGGCTCGCAGAACGCCTTTTCCCGCGGCGGCCAGACGCTGTTCCTTGATTTCAACATACATTCCGGCGTGCCCTCCTACCTGAAGGACGTTCCGGCCGTGGGCCCCGGCGGGTGCTACATGCTCCGCGGCCCGGACGGGTCCAGGACTCCGCTTGTAGAGGCGCTGCGCGAGGACAAGGACGCGAACGGGAACCGGCTCATGGACCTGTTTGCGGTTGATTCGGACGGCGGACGGCGGCTCGTGCTGCGGGAGATCGCGGCCGGATCAGGCGGAATGGAATACGATTCGAAGGTCCGGGCCGGGCTCCAGGCGCGAGGCGAGGCCATCGTGACCTACGGCGACTATGTCGGCGTTGCGCGCGAGTTCGCCTGCGCCATGCTCGATGTCTGGGGCGAGGGCGACAAGAACGGCCGCGTGTTCGAGTTTCCTAAGTGCGACTTCCACATCAGCGCCGAGACATTCGAAGACCCCGCCCAGTACGAGGTCTTCATGAAGGCCTGCGAGCTTGCCGGCCGGAACGGCTCGACCTACTTCATCTTCGACCGCGACGCTGTCACCCTCTCGGCGTGCTGCCGGCTCAGGACCACCATCCAGGACAACCGCATGCTCAGGCACCCGGAGTCGCTTCGCTTCTGCGGGTTCCAGAACATAACCATAAACATTCCGCAGGCCGCCTACCGCGCCGCGCGCAAAGGCGCGCGCACGCTCGATGGGCTGCTCGCTGAAATTGACGCCACCATGGAGCTTGCCGTGCAGGCGCACCTGCAGAAGCGGGCCAGGATCGCCTCCATGATGAGCGGGCCCGGATGCCCGCTCTGGCAGATAGGCCGCAACGCTTGCGACGGCCGGCCCTACGTCGAGCTGGACAAGTGCACTTACATCATCGGGCTCATCGGCGTGAACGACGCGGTAAAGTTCATTTCCGGCAGCGAGTTTCACGAGTCCGAGGACGCCCTGGACATGGGCCTGAAGATCGTGGCGCACATGTACCTGCGCGCCGGGGAGGCGACGCGGAAGCACGGCCTGAAATTCAGCCTCGAGGAATCGCCCGCCGAAAGCGCGGCCCGCCGCCTCGCCAAGGCCGATCTCCAGTTCTTTCCTGAAGAGGCCCGGGGCACGATCAAGGGCGAGACCGAGGACGTTGCCTTCTACACGAACAGCGTTCACCTGGCGGCCGACGCGGACGTGTCGCTCGTTGAGCGCATCAGGCAGCAGGGCAAGTTCCACAGCCTTATCGAGTCCGGCGCCATCATACACGCGTTTGTCGGAGAGGAGCGGCCCTCGGCCGAGTCCGTCGCGAAGCTGGCGCGGGAAACCTTTTTCAGGACCCAGGCCGCCCAGCTCACCGTGTCGCCGGAGTTCTCCTACTGCACGGAATGCATGAACAACATGCGCGGGCTCCGCGACAAGTGCGACCAGTGCGGGTCGCCGCGCGTCGTCCACGAGACCCGCGTGGTCGGCTATTTCAGCAAGATCGAAAACTGGAACAAGTCCAAGCGCCTCGGCGAACTCTCGGCCCGGCACCGCGGCCGCTATTCCGTCGAGGCGGCAGGCAGCGCCGCGTCCGCCGAGGCCGCAACCTGATTGCCACGGAGATTGGCCATGGAGAAAGACTACTGCGTACTCGTGTTCGGAAAGACGGGCTGCGACAAGTGCAAGGTTCTCAACCAGCGGCTTGACCAGATCCTTGCGCGGCCGGAATGGCTCCGTTTCGGCAAGACCTATCACGACCTTGCGACACTGGACGGGCTGGTTGCGTTTTCAAAGGCCGAATGCGTCAATCCCCAGCGGATTCCCGCCATGATGGTGACGCGCCGCAGCCCGGGCACCGGCCGGTTCCAGCCCGTGATGACCCGCGATCCCGGCCGCGACGACCCCGTCTGCGGGCGCTCCCGGCTGCACCAGTACGTGGGGCTGCAAACCGATTATTCCGCGGACGGCAAGGGCGTGATCACTCCAAAAATGATCGCGTCGGTCTTGCAGGAAGCCCTGGAAGCATGACGCTCGGCCTCTCTCCCGTCTACGCGTTCATGAAGAACGCTTCCATGGTGGATTTTCCCGGAAAGCTTGCGGCGGTGTTCTTCGTGAGCGGGTGCAATTTCCGATGCGGCTTCTGCCACAACGCGGAATTGATCGAGCCGCGCGCCGAGCGCCTGTCCTGGGACCGGCTGCGCCAGGCTTGCGGGCGGTTCCGGGCCGACTGGGCCGATGCAGCCGTGGTCACCGGCGGGGAGCCGACCATTGATCCCGGCCTGCCCGGGCTTTTCGACCTGCTCAAGGAATGCGGATTCGCGCTCAAGCTTGATACGAACGGATCCAGCCCCGGGCGGTTGGGCGCGCTTCTCCCGCGCCTCGACTATGTCGCCATGGACGTCAAGTGCGCGGAGGACACTTATCCGCGCCTGACCGGATTCGACCGCGTGGACCTTGTGCGCGAAAGCATCAGGCTGATCCGGGAACATGCCCGAGACTATGAATTCCGGACCACCGTGATAGGGCCGGTCCACACGGACGCCGAGATGCGGCGCATCGGGGAAATGATACGCGGCGCGCGGCGCTTCGTGCTTCAGCCGTTCGTTCCCCGCGGGACCATTCCGGACGCCGCCTTGCGGGCAACCGAACGCACCACGCCGGCCCGCATGCGGGCTCTCAAGCTCATAATGGAGCCCTACGCGGACCAGGTGATCTGCCGCGAGTGACCCTGCGCTACGGCGACGCGATGCCTGAGCGGGATCTGTTCCAGCGCCTTTACCGGGCAATCAGGAGCACGACCGAAATATGCGGCCATGGCGACGGCTTGGAACGAAGCGGGGAGTGGCGTGTCCGCATCGGACGCCCCTGAACCCTGTCCTCCTCCTGTTCGCGGATTGAACCTATATGGAGCAGTTCAACTGCTCCGCGGCTGTCTTCGATCGCTGCAAGATGTTTATGTGCAACTTGTTGCGATGGCCAATCAATTCTGCTGATGCTGCACTGAAAAGGTGAAAGACATCAAGAGAATATCCAATAACCAACAAGGAATATCCAATGTCCAAGTGAGCGAGAGATGAGAATGGCCGTATCCAAGTCCACCCATTCACCACGCCCGCGCCCCCCTTGTTCCCTGGACTTGAGTGAAGGAAATCAGGAACATCAGGAAAAAAGAGGAAATATTGACCTCTCCATTCCAGTTTTCCTGATTTCCAAATAGTCTCCTGTATTTTGGAAAAGGTGTAAAATTAGGAAATCAGGAACATCAGG
>JAAZAB010000373.1 GCA_012514555.1 Lentisphaerota bacterium | reverse complement strand
GGGAGAGAGTGGACTTGTTCAACGGGAATATCGGCTGCAATTCGCACATGCACCGCTCGCCCCGGCTCAATTCATGAACGATCATCAGCCGCACGGGGCTCGCCAGCGCCTTCATCACTTTTGCCCGCGCAATCAGCGCTTCCTTATTCATGGCCCGGCATTATATGGCAGGGTTGCGCAACAATGCAACAATAAATATTGAAAAAAAGCAACTGCTCAGGAGGATAGGGTTCAGGCGAATTGCAGGCCTTTTCGGAGTGTAATGGCCGGTATCGACATGAACCCCTTCGATTCCGATCCCGATTTTCGTGTCCCCCTTCACGTGCTGACGATTAATTCAGCTGTCTTGGCGGGCTGACACTCGGGTGCGGATGCCGCTTGATTGTGCCGGGGGAAACGCATAGTGTTCGGAAATCCGTTGTTGCTCGCTGCGTGGAAAGGAGCAGGGCCAGATGGCATGGGGCATGAAAAACGTTGTGATAAGCATCTTCGGCTCATCCATCATGGAGGGCCGAATCGGCGCGGACAAGGCTTCGGAACGGTGGTACCAGGTTTTGCACGCAAAGCTTTCGGAGCGGTTTCCGGATAT
The DNA here is from genome assembly GCA_012514555.1 of Lentisphaerota bacterium. Lineage (GTDB taxonomy): Bacteria > Verrucomicrobiota > Kiritimatiellia > JAAZAB01 > JAAZAB01 > JAAZAB01. The sequence continues at coordinate 2,330 of JAAZAB010000373.1, read as the reverse complement.
TTGTTTTGCGATGGTCAACGCCGCTGTCGGCGGGGAATCCACCCGCGAATGCATGGCGCGCTTCGATCGCGACGTTCTCGCGTACAACCCGGACTACTGCCTGTTCATGATCGGGGGCAACAACCACGACTGCACACGGCCCGAACGCATACTCGCGGAAGGCGAGCTTGAAGCGCTCATGAACGATTTTGCGGCGCGCCTGCCCGGCAAGACCGCGCCCATCGGAGTCATCCTCAACCCGTGCGTGAACGAATGGCATTTTGCGACGAAGCACCCGGCGTTCAGGGAATACCTCGGGCGATTCGGCGGGCTTGACCAGGCGCTTGAAATAGAGCGGGAAAAATTCCGGAAGTTCATCCGGGCGCGCGGCTGGCCCAGTCTTGACCTGTACAAGCTGTTCGAGTCCGAGCCCGGAAGGTATATTCTTCGTGAGGACGGCATTCACCTCAGCAAGGCGGGGCATCGCCTGTTCGGCGAGAAGATGTTCGAGCTGCTGGAGAGCAGGCTTTCCGGTTCATGAGGGCAGGGCGCCCCGCGTATCCGCATGAACCATGGCGCGGGTGAAAACAAAGCGTAACGGCCGTTGAAAGGGAGGTGTGACATGGCTTTCTGGAAAGGGACGTGGCTGCACAGGTTGCCGAATACGCCCGAGGGCATCCGGGTCGTTGTGGACCGGCTTGCCGGCGCCGGTTTCGACATGCTGATCCCCTGCGTCAAGCAGCCGAGCGGCATCGCGGACTATCCCAGCAAGCTCGCGCGCATCCATCCTCCATTCCAGGGCATTGACGCCCTCGGGATATGCGCGGAGGAGTCCAACCGCGCCGGGCTCGCGGTTCACGGCTGGATCTGTGTTTTCCCCGAAGGCAAGGACAGCGCGCTGCTGGCGGCGCACCCGGAATACACCGCCCAGCCGGGGCCCGAGCGCCCGCGCGGCGAGGCAGTTCACGGGCTGGCATGCCCGAACCGGCCCGAGGTGCAGGACTACGAAGCAGGGCTGTATCGCGAGCTCATGGATTGCCCCATCGCGGGCGTTAGCCTCGACTACATCCGGTACGTCGACGGGACATGCTATTGCGATTATTGCCGCGAGGATTACCGCCGGCAGACTGGCGGCGATCTCCACAAGCTCGGGTTTTTCGAATGGAATCCCGCGGCCGCGCAGGATATGGACGTCTGGATAGCGTGGCGCTGCGAAGTGATCAACCGCTTCGTGCGGCGCATCCGCGCCATGACTCGCGAGCACGGCAAGGAGCTGTCGGCATCCGTTTTCCACTACCACCCAAACGGCCTGCAGGATATCGGGCAGGACTGGGAATACTGGGTGCGCGAAGGCCTGGTGGATTATATCTGGCCGATGAATTACTCGTGCAGCACGCTTATTGCGTCAAAGTGGGCGCGGAACAACATCGCCTCGCTCGCGGGCTCCGCGTCCGGCTGCCGCCTGCACGAGGGCATTCACCGCCCAAGGGCGATGAGCACCGACCGTTGGATTCGCCACGTGGCGGCGATTCTCGAAACGGGAGTGGAAGGCATAGTCATCTTCGACTATCCCAACCTCACCGACGACGACCTGAAGGCGCTCGCCAGGCTGGGCCGGTAGGAATAGTCCGGCTACGGCGTTGTCTCCGCGGGCAGCTCCGTGCGGGCGGCCCATTCCGACCAGCCGGCGTCGTACCAGGATACGTTTGCGTAGCCCAGCAGGTTGCGGAGCACGAAGAAGGTCTGGCTGGCCTGGTGTCCGGTCCGGCAATGAACGATCACCTTCGTGTCCCTGGAGGGAATGAGCCGCGCGTATGCGCCGGCCAAATCGTTCACGGGTTTCAATAGAGTCACGCCGCCGACCTTGGTCACATCCTCGGAGTATGGGCGATTCAGCGCGCCGGGGATGTGCCCGCCGCGGGCTTCCTCGACTTTCCGGCCGGCATAAAACTCTTCCGGCCTGACGTCTATGATCACGGTGTCCTTCAAGCCCAGGCGCTCGCGCACCTGCCTGTAGTCCATCGTAAACACATCCTTTGCGCCGGCGGGATAATGCGACGGTTCGATGGCCGGAATATCTGTTCCGACCGGTTGCTTCTCGGCCGCCCAGCGTTCAAAGCCGCCGTTCAGGATTCCGTACCGCTCATGGCCCAGGCGTGCGAAGGCCATCGAGACCAGCGTCGCGTCCTCGGGCCTGTCGCCCGGGACGATCACAACCGTGTCCGAAGGCTTGATGCCGAGCAGCGACATGTGCATGGCCAGGACTTCCGCCGGCAGGAGCATTGACGAGACCCCGCCAATGACGCCGCGGAAGTGTTCGGGCGAGACGCGCACGGAGCCCGGTATGTGGG